>JADGDF010000053.1 GCA_016745055.1 Thiotrichaceae bacterium
ATTTTCCTATGGTTGCTCGAACAATAAACGCAGGAAGAAACTCAACACTGTTGACCAAATGGCCAATTGGAGTGCTTAAATTGATGCCTATGGGGTATGCGCTAAGTGACCCAGCCTTAGAAAAATAATTGGCACGTGACTTATTACTATTCAAACGATTTGTGGGTTTGCCGCTATCAGAAGGCGTTCTAGAGCATTATTGTTTAATTAAACAACGTTTCAATAGAAATTCCTTCTTTTTCAAGGATTTCTCTGAGCTTTTTCAATGCTTCTATTTGGATTTGCCTCACTCGTTCTCTGGTTAAATTAAGTTCATCACCAATTTGTTCTAAAGTCGCAGGCTCACCAGAGTCCAATCCAAATCTGCGGGCAATTACCTTGTGTTGTTTCTCACTCAGTTGTTCTAACCAAATTTCAACATGACGAATAATGTCAAATTCTTGTAAAAGCAAAGAGGGGTCGTGATCTTCTTCGCCTGATACTGTTTCTAATATACTGCGATCATTGTCATCAGAACGTTGGTTATCAATTGAAGGAACTCGTTCACTGAGCGTAAACATCTTTTCAACGTCAGCAATAGGTTTATCAAGCAAGTCTGCAACATCTCTTGCTTTGGGTTCACGATCTAATGTTTGTGATAGCTGACGTACAGCACGCAAGCAGGCATTCACTTCTTTGAGAACGTGAATCGGTAGACGAATTGTCCGTGTTTGGTTCATGATTGCGCGATCAATAGTCTGTTTTATCCACCAAGTTGCATAGGTAGAAAAACGAAACCCTCGCTCAGGATCAAATTTTTCAACCGCCCGAATTAAGCCAATATTACCTTCTTCGATTAAATCAAGCATAGCTAAACCGCGATTGATGTAACGACGCGCAATTTTAACCACTAAGCGCAGATTAGATTCAATCATACGGTGTCGTGCTTTTTCATCACCACGCAGTGCACGACGTGAAAGTTCAACTTCTTCTGCCGCCGTCAGTAATGAAAAATTACCAATTTCTTTGAGGTAAATTTGTGTCGCATCTTTCTCGCCTTCTGAGGCAAGAGGGGTCGCAACAACTTCAACTTCTTCAAGTGTTTCTTGATAGTTTTCTTCTGACGGTATGCCGACTTCCTCTTTTTCTAGGAAATCGTTTGTGTTATCTCCAGTATCCATAATTCGTTTTTACCTTAATATTCTAAATTATGCTCAACTTTATCCTGGTAGATAACGAAGCGGATCAACCGCTTTTCCTTGACACCTAATTTCAAAATAGAGCAGTGGCTTTTGGTTAGAAGCAAATCCCATTTTTGCAATGGTTTGTCCGCTACGCACGTATTGTCCTTCGTTCACTAAACGTGTTTGGTTATTTGCATAAATACTAATAAAAGCATCATTATGCCGCAAAATAATTAAATTATAATAACCATTAACACCATAGCCACTGTAAATCACGCTTCCAGCCGCCGCTGATTTGATGGTATCTCCAACCGCACCGTAAATATTAATGCCTTGATTACCTGTGGGGGCAATTGTTTCTTCTGTTTTACCATACACAGGCCACTTCCAATTGACAGCAGGTGAACAAGTCATCTGGGCATGTGAAGGAGGTGGTGTGACTGCGTTGCCATAAATACCCCCTAAATCCAATTGCCGAGTGGGTTTTGCTGGATTGGGCGGGTTATAAGTAGGTGGCGTCCATTTTGGAGGTTCTTCAAATATGGGCGTATTGACTGTTGGCTGTTCTACCACTGGTTTAGGTGGTGGTGTATAGACAGGTTCAGCAGGAGGTGGTTCATATATTGGAGGTTGATATACAGGCGGTTGATACACGGGTGGCTGATAGGTTGGTGCTGGTGGCAAAATCGGTTTTCTCACCACAGGTCGAGGTGTAGGTTGAACAACAGGTGACTCTTTATAAGTCTTTCCCAAGTAAATGACTTGACCAGGGTGAATAACGTAAGGAGGACGCAATTTATTAATTTTAGCTAAGCGTCTCCAACTTTTATCATACTGTTGCGCGATTTTAGACAACGTATCTCCACGCTCAACAGTATGCGAGGTTATGGCATAAGTTTCAATAAATGTAGAGGAAGGTGAAGGTGTGAATAAAACCTTTTTTTGAGGAGGTAGGGTGCAACTGTTTAAAACAAGTAGCATTAAAATCAGGCTAACTAATTGCCATGGATGCCACCAACTGAATGCTAAGTATCGCGCTAACATTGTGATTACCAAAATTTTTTATTGAAAGAAAGCTATCGAGCTATGGGTAGCTTCAATAAAACAGAGATTACTCAAAATAATTGATTTACAAGTAAGTAAAACAGTTTATCTACACACTTTCAAGTATTCATAAAAGTTAGAAGTTGGGATAAGTTAACCCAACTAAAGATTGTAATTTTAAATAGGATTCATGCATTTATTCAATGGAGTGCAAAACTTGTTTTGCAATCTTACACTCCTAATACTTAGAGCTATTAAGGAATTAATACTCTTTGCCCAGGATAAATAGTATAAGGTTGTCCAATGCCATTAAATAATGCAAGTTCGTGGCTCGCTAAACCATATTTAGCAGCAATACCTGCTAAAGTTTCTCCTGACGTTACAGTATGAAATCTTGGTGCACGTTGTACAGTTGGCGTATAAGTCGGTGCATACTGTCTAAGTTGTGTACTTGGCATCATATAACGATTTGTCGATGAACTTTGGACTGAATAAGTATTGACAGATGGTGGTGTGTAAGTTGGCGCTGGCGTTGAATAATACGTGGTATTATTCACTGGTTGAGATTGTACAGAATAGTTACTTACCGTTCCACCAGAGGAAAATAATTGCAACCGTTGACCTACACGTAAACTCTGCGGCGAATAAATATTATTCCAACGCATCAGTTGATCCACCGTAACACCATAACGTTTAGCAATTCGGTATAAAGTTTCACCAGGCGCAACTACATGATAATCGCTAGAACCAGAGTAAGAAACACTACTTGTGCTGTAGTAATTTTGAGCACTACTACTTTTGCTAGGAGAAACTCGTAAACGTTGACCCACTGAAAGTGTATAAGGTGATCTTAAACTATTCCACTGAGCCACCCGTGATACGCTGTATCCATAACGTTTGGCAATGCTATACAAAGTTTCGCCCCTTGCAACTCTATGGTAGCCAGCAGAGACAGGAGCTGTTTCAGAGATAGGCACCATTTGGTAAGACATTGACCTTACTGACATACTTGAACTATTTGAGTTATCTACAATAATATTTTGGCCAACAGACAAAACGTAAGGTGGTTGTAAACTATTCCAACTAGCAAGTTGTGAAACATTATGTCCATAACGTCTGGCAATGCTATAGAGTGTTTCGCCTGGCAAAACCGTATGATAACCACTTGGGGGTAAAACTGTGGCAATAGGAAGGGGAGAGGGTTGTCGTGGAATCGTTGTGGGCGGATTGACTGGTGGTGATGAACCACCACTCGGTGGCATCACAATTAAGCGTTGGCCGACAGATAAGCCGTAAGGTGGCAGTATACCATTCCATGCAGCAATATCTCCCACTGCGTAGCTATAACGCCTGGCAATGCTATAAAGTGTTTCACCAGGTTGAACGACATAATAATTACCATCAAACATAGGTTGGGTAATTGGTTGCGTCGTAGCAACAGGGGGAGGGGAGTAAGACGGTGGTTGCGTAACATTACCTGTTTGTGAAACAAGTAAACGTTGTCCAACGCTAATTTGATAAGGCGAAGGAATATTATTCCATTGAGCAATATCTAAATAATATTTACCATAGTTTTTAGCAACACTATATAAAGTTTCACCAGGTTCAACCACATGATAAATGCCACCTGCCGTATTCCAAGTAGTGTTTGGTGGTTGAGAAACAACTGGTTTTGGCTTAGGTTTTTTAACTGGATAACTGGGTACAGGCTTAGTTGATGCCACCGTAGGTAAAGGATAACCTGCGGGTACTAAAATTCTTTGGCCTGCTGAAAGTCGGTAAGGCATACTTAGGCCATTCCATTGTGCAAGTTCTTCCACTGATGTTTCATAATGTGTTGCCAAATTATAAATAGTATCACCTGTCCTCACTGTATAATAAGCAGTTTCAACCATAGGTTCAGGTGTTGGTGAACTGTATGTTGGAGGGGGAGAAGTTCTAGCTGTGCATTGAGAACAATCAGGGGTATTGACTGCTTGTGCTCCCCAATGAGCACAACCATTAAGTAAAGCAAGCATTAATAGGCTAACAAAGTAGCCTAGTCGTTTAAAAAGGGTAGATAAAAACATATAATTACTCCAATATTTTGAAATTCTATTGTTCCACATATCAATTTAGGAAAGAAGTTCACTTATCGCTTTTATACAGCATTCTGTCACAAATAACCGGTTAAAATCAACTCAAAACTGTATGTCACACTCAGTTTATGCTAGTAGAAATGATACCTTAATAGATAAAAATATAATACACTTAAATTATAAGCATTCATTGACTAAAAATTAAGATTAAGGAATATCACATGTGTGGGATTATTGGCGCGGTTGCAGAACGAGATATTGTACCTATTTTGCTAGAAGGCTTAAAACGTTTGGAATATCGCGGTTATGATTCAGCAGGGTTAGCAACTGTCGATCACGCTTTACACAGCTTGGTGTCGAAACGGGTCGTGGGCAAAGTCCAAAATTTAGTCGATACCCTAACCCATGATCCTTTATATTCTACCGTGGGTATCGCACATACGCGATGGGCAACGCACGGTAAGCCCAGCAAAGAGAATGCTCATCCTCATCTTTCTCAAGACACTATCGCAGTGGTTCACAATGGTATTATTGAAAACCATCAAGATTTACGCCAAAAATTAGAAAAAGAAGGATATAAATTTAATTCCGAAACGGATACAGAAGTGATTGCTCATTGTATTCATTCTCATTGGCGTAAAACAGACGATTTATCAGAAGCCTTTTATTTAGCGCTCAAAGACTTAGCTGGAAGTTATGCCATTGGTATGCTCAGTCCGCTGATGTTTGGCCATTTATTTGCCGCCAGACGTGGCAGTCCACTTATTGTAGGCGTTGGCATTGGAGAATATTTTATTGCTTCTGATGTCGCGGCGTTAGTTCCCATGACGCAACGAGTCATTTTTTTAGAAGATGGGGACGTAGTTTGTTTACAGCGCGATAAAATCAAAATTACCGATTTTTCCAGACAAGTTATCCAACGGCACGAACATACTAGTCAATTACAACAGGATGCCGTTGAACGTGGTAAATACCGCCATTACATGCATAAAGAAATTTTTGAACAACCCAAAGCACTCATGGACACGTTGGAAGGACGTTACAATGAAGGACATATTTTAGAAGCAGCGTTTGGGCCTCAGGCTGAAAAAATCCTGCCTAATATAAAAGCAGTCCAAATTATTGCTTGTGGTACCAGTTATCATGCAGGATTAGTCGCACGTTACTGGATGGAAAGTTTAGCTAAAATTCCCTGTTCAGTCGAAGTAGCCAGTGAATTTCGTTATCGTCAACCCATTGCCGATCCCAATACTTTAGTGGTTGTAATTTCTCAATCAGGTGAAACGGCGGATACGTTAGCCGCGTTGGAAGAAACAAAACGTCTCAAATTTGGTCCCTGTTTATCAATTTGTAATGTGCCTGAAAGTTCTTTGGTCAGAGCGGCCGAAATGGTACTGATGACCCGTGCAGGCCCAGAAATTGGTGTTGCATCAACAAAAGCCTTTACCACCCAATTATTAGCCTTGCTACTATTAACTATCGTTTTAGGCAAACAACGCACGCTCACCGAAAAAACTGAAAAAACGTTAGTAGATTCCATATTAAAATTACCTGACTATATTGATAAGCTTTTAAATTTAAACACGGAAATTAAAGCGTTGGCAGAGCAATTTGCTAACAAACATCATGCCTTGTTTTTAGGGCGTGGCGTACACTATCCAATTGCCATGGAAGGTGCATTAAAATTAAAGGAAATTTCCTATATTCACGCCGAAGCGTATCCTGCTGGAGAATTAAAACATGGACCATTGGCTTTGGTGGATGCGAACATGCCCGTGATTGCAGTTGCACCAAACGATGCTTTGCAGGAAAAACTCAAATCTAATTTACAAGAAGTTCATGCGCGAGGCGGGCAACTATTTATTTTTGCCAACCATCGTGCCATTATGCAATCCTCTGATTATATTCATGTAATTGAACTAGGTGAAATTCCTGAAATTATTTCTCCTATCGTTTACGCAATTCCATTGCAACTACTAGCCTATCATGTTGCGTTAATTAAGGGGACTGATGTTGATCAACCTAGAAATTTAGCAAAATCAGTGACAGTGGAATAATTCTAGTCTATTGTATACTCAACGCACATGGCTTGGCTTACTGAGCGCAAAGCTTATTTTGTAAGATAAATCTTGCTCTCCATCAAGGGCCATGATTTTTCTTGAATATAAAAGTAAAAAATACTTTTAAATTAATGGAAATTAAGTATGACTTTAACAAAGCAGCAACTTCGCAATTTTCGTAGTCAAGCTCATCATTTGAAACCAGTTTTAATGGTTGGTGAAAAGGGAATTACAGAAAATTTAACATCAGAACTCGAACGTGTTTTAGAAGACCATGAACTCATCAAAGTAACCATCGCAAGTGCAGATCGAGACGAGAGAAAATCATTAACTCAAACATTGTGCAAAACCAGTGGTGCCCTTCTCATTCAAACAATTGGCCGCATCAGTGTACTTTACCGTAAAAGCAAAAAATTATCGCAATAAAAGCAGTGATTTTTTCATACTCGCAACGTGGTGTTGCACTGGTACTTGCCTTACTCGTTGTTGCGTTAGCCACCATGGCAGCAACGGCTATGTTAAGCGAACAACAATTAACGATTCGTCGTACTGCAAATTTATTGAATGCTGATCAAGCCTATTTGTATGCATTGGGTGCTGAACAGTGGGCTAAACATATTTTGTTATTGGACAAACAAAACACGAATTTTGATAGTTTAAATGAATTATGGACAACGCCATTGCCACCTACACTGATTCCAGGCGGTACATTAGTGGGACGGCTTGAAGACTTGCAAGGACGGTTTAATCTCAATAATTTAATTGTTGAAGAGAAGGTTAGTGAAGTTGATTTAGAGTATTTTCAGCGTCTACTCAAAATACTTGGTTTATCACCCAACATCGCGCAAGTGATTATTGATTGGATTGATGACAACGAAGAAATTTATTTACCGAATGGAGCGGAAGACAATGCCTACTTGGTCAAAACACCGGCCTATCGGACAGCCAATCGTTTATTAGTCTCTCTGAGTGAATTACGTTTAATTGCTGGAATAGACGATGAAATCTATCAAAAATTACAGCCTTATGTGATCACTTTGCCTACCCGCACGCATCTTAATGTAAATACGGCTACCCTATCTCTATTACTTGCGCTATCAGAGGAGTTAACTGAAAACGATATTATCAATTTAGTCGAATTACGTGAAAAACAACCTTTTAAATCAGTCGATCAGTTTTTACAGCAAGATGCGTTTGCAGGGTTAACCATTAATGTAGCATTATTAGGCGTAAATACTGATTATTTTGCTTTAAGGGCTTGTTCACAAATTGATAGTGGCAATGCAAATTTATACAGCTTATTGTATCGGCAAGAAAATGAAATCATGACGGTATTGCGCACACAAAAATCGTGTGAGTAATACGATAAAATTTAACTTATGTTCAAAATACTTACAGACGTGCAAAATTTATTTTGAAACCAAGTTGACTGACATATTTTGAATATATTTAACCAATTTATAGGATTTAGAACTTAAAGAGACTTTTATGAAAAAAATAAAATGGTGGACATTTGGGTATTTATTTTTTGTGATTGCTATCATCATGATGGCAAATCAAGGTAACTACAAATTTATTTTTCAATGGTTACACATAATTCCTTATGGAGATAAGCTTGGCCACTTCTTTTTGATTGGTTTGCTAAGTTTGTTAATTAATTTAAGCTTAAACTGTGCAAAATTTGAACTTTGGAGAATGAATTTTTTTAAAGGAAGTGCCATTGTGCTGGTGATTATTACCTTAGAAGAGTTTTCACAAGTCTTTATTCCATCTCGTTCTTTCGATTTAGGCGATGTATTAGCAAATTACGTGGGTATCATGTTTTTTAGTTACCTACTGAACCGTATTTATATCTACCCAAAATCTCCTGTTACAGAGTAGTTTCTTGATTTGTAAGGTGGCTGGATGATTCATTGGCATCGAATCACGCAGATTGAGCAATCCTTTGCCAACATTCAGAAATGAAATAATCTTCAAGTGTTGGGAAGGGATTGCTGGATAATAAACACTAAAAATTAGTGCGTTTTAAAACGGAGCATAAACTCCGTTATCATTAGTTATTATGGGAGAGACATAAAGCCACACGAGGCATTTGGCATGGTTAATCCTTCAACATCATTAAATTTTCCCAAAGAAATTTTTATGTCTGAAGAAATATCACAATCTCTTGCATCCATAAAGTAAATGTAAGGTTGTTTGCCATGATGGATTGTAAACATGAGTTCATCATCTTGTAATACTTCTAATGCTTCTATTTCTCCTGGTAAATTATTGCATTTAACTGCAAGTTCTCCTGTGTCTATGTTAAATTCCCATAAATCTTGATCTGCTGTGCCGTAGAAAACATTTTTACCGGCCGCTTTGGATAATGCTAGACCTTCTACCATCTGTTCAGACGCTATCCATAATTCACCTTTGCCTGTTTCGATGTCAATTGTAATAATACCAGCACCTTTTGCATAGCCGTATAAAATCCCCGAAGGTGAGAAAGTTAAATCACCAATTTCTTTGAAACCTGTTGGGCCAATGGGATGAAGTTTACCAATTTGCCCATCTAACGCATATAAATGGCCTTTGGGAAGATCGCGTAAAGTATCATTGCCTGAAGCCGCATAAATAATATTAGTTTGAGGATGAACGGCCATGGCTTCAATGTCGTAGCCTTTGTACTCAGAGCCAAGTTTATTAATTTGGTAACTTAATAATTGTTTGACGCTGAACCCTTTAGTATCAATGTCAATAGAGTCAAGATTATCAATGTGAGGATTACCAAATTCGTCCATACTGAATCGTAATTGACCAATAATATCCCTAAGTACATCAAATCCTTCCAAACTGGGGACGGCTGAGACTGTAATAAATTGGCTATTGTTTACATCGCTGTCTTGCACACCATAAATTTGGCAGGCTGCTTGTCTCACACAGGTTTTGCCAGAAGCTGAAAGGTAAGGAATGGAACGGTAAGTATTGCTGTGTAACCAACTTGGTTTTTCTTGACGGGGTATAGTACCATCATCGTTGACGTTGGTAATGTGATAAGAATGTTGGTTCCAAATACTACGAGTATTCATCCAATCGTTATTTTTTCCTTGTAGAGCAATGATCCCAGTATTTACTCCAAGTGCGTAGTAGGAATTACTGGCAACAATAATATCAGCATGGCCATCTTTATCCAGATCAGTAATAACTGGTAGCTCAAGTAACGTTCCGCTAGTATTTCTCATTTTAAAGAGTTCTTGCCCATCTGTACCACGATAAATCCGCAAATGCTGCTCATCGTTATACACTACCTCAGCTTGTCCATCACCATTGAAGTCAAATACAGATGAACCAGTGATACGAGAACTAGTATCCTGAGTACGAGATTGCCATAAAATGGAACCATCAGTGTTAAATACGACATAATAGTATGCCCCTGCTACTCCAATTTCTGGTTTGTTATCTCCATCCATATCAGCAATTGTGGGAGCTCCACCACCGCCACTAGGTATATAACTTTGCCAAATTAATTTTCCTGTGTGAGAAAGTAAAGACACTTTTCCATTACCAGAAACAACAATTTCAGGATAATCATCTGCATCAAAATTACCTACGGCAGCAAAGCCACGACCAACAGCACTATTTTGCCAAAGTAGCTTACCTTGCGCAGAATAGGCTGAACCACCAATAATGACTTCTTGCTGACCATTTGAATTAAGATCGGCAATGCTTGCATCTCCATACAAAACATAGTTACTGGAAACTTGCCACTTGGTACTACCATCATGGTTGAAGACTGTGTTACCAACAACAATATCAGCTTGCCCATCTCCTTCTAGGTCTGCAACTGAAATGTTTGCACGTGAGGAAACAGTATGAGAGTTTTGCCATTTAAATTGACCAGTGTGTTCAAAAGCAATAATTCCTCTTCCAGATTTTACTGAAACGATTTCAACCTTACCATCACTATCAATATCTGCAGCAGCAATGGTACTGCCTGGATTAGTTCTATAAGCAGAGTTGGTTATAGTCCATAATTCATGTCCATCTTGACCACTAACTGCACGTAATACGCCATTGCCACCATAATTACCACCACTAAAAGTGTTGAACACAACGCTAGGTATATCATCTTGATTGATTTGCCCATCTCCATTGGTATCCTCCAATGGAACAACAATGGGCATACTCATTACCTGGTTGTGATAGGGCATAACAGAACTTCCCTGCCAATGCCACTTGACGACAGGTTCGAGTGTGATATTTTCTGGATTTTCACAAGAAGAGTCAATATCAGCACTGAATGCGTTCATACTCATAACTGAACTCAACGCCAGAACTACAATTTTTTGGAACATGAATATACTCCTATAACTAGATGTTTTTCATAAAAATAATCAGAAATTTAGAAATAAAGCCCGCTAAAGTGCGATATTTAATTATTTTCCGTTTACCATCTATATAGAAAGCACAAAATCAAAAAATGTTAGCTTTTAACGCTAAACTATCGCCAATTACCAATTAACAAAAAGGGTGCCCAAAAAGCAGGATGTTGATATTCAGATCGTTCAAGTAAATATCTTTGGGCATTTTGTAAAGCCCGAACTTTAGAACTCCCTCCTTTTAAATGGCGATAAAATTCTGCTACCAACGTTGCAGTCGCTTTATCATCAATAAACCACAATGTGGCTAGGGCACTACGAGCGCCTGCTTTTACTGCAATCCCTGCTAATCCTAATGCAGCCCGATCATCGCCAACGGCTGTTTGACAAGCACTTAAAGTTAATAATTCTATCGGTTCGTTACGAATTTTTCCTAAACGCAACAATTTTTCCAAATGGCCAATTGACAACTTACTGTCATAGGTTAATAAAAATGTTTTTCGCGGATTGCTCACAAATTGGCCATGTGAGGCAATATGTACGATCGAATAATTGTCTGTTTCTAATTGCTGTGAAAAATTATCCAGAGTAAATGCATCGTCCAATAATACTTTGGTTTTTGGTTGGTAAAGTGTTTGGATTGATTCAATTTCTTGCCGTACATTTAATAATTCTTCATAACCTTGCACACTTTGTGATAAACCGTTCAATAAGACTTTAGTTGTTTGTGCTTCAATGGGTTTTGCATCCGTTAATGTTAAGTTAGGTACAGTGGCAATCGCATATTTTTGAATGAGAAAATGTTGACCATCATGTAATGCTGCAAAAGGAATGGTTCGCAATACACCGTCTGGTACAATCACTAAAGTTGAAATTTTTTCGGCCTTAAGCATGGGTAATAACGGTGTAATTAACCATTGATATAAACGTTGTGCATAAGGTAAATAATCTTTAGTTTCACGGGTTTCAAGTTCAAAACGAAATTCGTTGACTTCATCTTTCAATTTTTCAGATGAAATAGGAATGGATACACGTTCAATTCTATTAGGTAAGCTTAATAATATTTCAATACGATCTTTCAGTAAAATTGGGTACAGAACACTGGTATAAGGCAAGCTTTGAATAAGCGATGAAGAATTTTCTCCTGTTAAACACTCATCTTGAAAGTAGTTTTGCAGTTCAACTGTTTTTAATTTTTCAATGGTTTCACGTGCTTCTTTCAGCCAAACTTTTTTGTTTCGTGCTAAATTTGCTTTTTGCAATAACAAATCCGCTAATCCAAAATAAACGGGTTCCACAGCATCTCGAAAAGACTGCAAACTATGACGATAGCCCACCGTAATTTCTTGCCTTGCAGTTTGCAAAGTATTGACAGCATGACGATAAGCTTCAATAGATTGTTGCAATTGATTTTTAGCTTTAAATAAACGTCCTAATTGCCATTGCCAACGATAAAGAATATCCAAAGCATCTTGTTGTTGGGCATAAAAAATGGCTTGTCTTGTTAAACGTAGGGCTTCATCATATTGTTGTGATAGTTCATATAGATAGCCTAAATACCCACTCGCATATGCATGTAAACGGTCATTTTTTAACTGAATTGCTAGTTTTTGGGCTTGATGTAGAAATTGGTAGGCAATAGCCTTCACTTCCAAGTCGGATAACAATGTTTTCTGAGTTGTTGTCTTTTCATATAAGCGTAATGCTAATTCACCCACATTGATTAAACTAAAAGCCGTTTGATATTGTGCTGGTAATGAGCTTAAATATTCCCAAATTTGAATTAGAGTGTATAAAGTTTCAGAATATTGCCGATTTTTAAAATAGGCTCGCGCCATATTTTGCAATGCACGATTAACAAGCGTGGGATCATTGGCACTTTTGGCCAATTGAATGGTTTTTTCATAACTTTGAATAGCTTGCTCATAATAAGCTTCCACGGTAAGCACATTCCCCATATTATTGAGCAAGGTAGCACGGATAATCGCAGGTGATTCCATGGGTAGCAGTGCCAAACTTCGATCTGCATAATGACGTGCCTGAATCTCTTGTTGAGTTGCTAAAGCTAAATCACTTAAACTACTATAAATAACCGCTTGTCGAAGCTGATCCGTTTTTGTCAGTGTTAAGGCTCTTTTCAAAGCAAGTTGTGATTGATTAGAATGTCCCAGTGCTTGGTAAGCGGTGGCTACTTGAATTAATAAATCAGCTTGTTGTTTACCAGAAAGTGAACTAATAACTAAAGCTTGTCGCCAATACTTGATGGCTTGCTCAAATTGGCCATTGGCAAAAGCTTGTTGTCCCTGCGTTTGCAATCCTGTAAATGAAGGTTCACTTTGTACAGTTTGGGTATTAAGTACGCACAAACAAACAGCTATTATCCAAAATTGGCGTAAATAATATCGGGCAAATGTGGTCACATTATTTAAACGATTAAATTTTAAAATATCATGCATTATTTTCCTTTCCTTCAATCATCAAAAATTGTTTTTTTACAAGGTTATTTGAAATTTCATATCAGTTTATAATATTCACTAAATAATCAGCAAATGCTTTACCAATAAAGGATTTTCCTCTAATTAAAGTTGTTTTACAATTATTCTAATCTCATTTCTGGCAATGTCTTTGCAGTGACTTCTTTAAAATTAGCTGTTAATAGACTAAGATTAATAAAAACCTCTATAAATGGACAATCAAATGTAAAGCCAATATAGGGGCTGTAGATACTAAAATAATCTACACCATTGCTGCTACAATGTGTTATTGTAACGCCATGGCTAGTTATACCACACTAGATCACCCTTTATCATTAAAAACCAACAGCAAATCACTATTTTTGTTCAATGTAAATCAATTTATGCGAAAATACTGCGAAAATAACAAGGACGTTTGCTTATTTAAACGCGTACAAAGCATTAAAATATTGTTTGAGGACGGCTTACATGCACTTTAATGCTCTAAGCATCAAATATATACTGTTAGGTGCCTTTGGTATGGTTATGCTGATTTTAGCCATTGCGATTGTCACATTTCTCAGCAGACATACCCAATTGCAAGAAAAAATATCTAATCTTCACTTACAAAGTGAAGTCACTAAAGTGGCAGCACAACTTGATGAAGAAGTTGAGCTTGCTAAACAAAGCCTATTGCGTTTGAGAGGGTATATCTCTATTTTAGATATTCAACCTATCAGCGACCAAAATACTTGGCTCAGGGAAAAGCATTTAAATTTTTTAAAACAACTCATGACAGAAAACCTCCAATTTCAAGAAAATCAATACGTCAATTATTTGGCATTGGAGTCATCAGCAGCCCAAGAATATTTTAATCAAAATGGGCATTTGTTGATGGTGCATAAAAATATCGCGCAACTAAATACTATAAAATACAATAAACCACAAAATATGGCAATTAATGCCTGGATCACTTCAGATTATATAAATGATCCACGTAATCTTTGGTACCACCAAGGCAAAAAGAGTCGCGATGTTCAGACGACCCCTATTTACTATGATAGCGAATATACTAAAGCTTACTTATTTAGTATCACACATGGACTGTACAAGCATCGAGAATTCAGAGGTACAGTAGGTGTTGGCATATTAGTTGATACTTTTTTAGAAGATGTTGAGCAAGCAAAATTTGGTGAAACGGGTGGCATGTTGCTAGCTGACAACCAAACTGGCATGCTGATTACCAAAACAGCTTCAATTGAAAATATGAAAAGCCGCTTTGTCAATGCACCAGAAAGATTAGCGCACACTTTATATAATACCAGCTTAAGCCAACATTTTTGGAAAGATGTGCTAACCCAAGATATTGCATTTATAGAAGTAAAAAATACCGATGGCCAATTATACAGCTTATCCTCAAAAAGATTACAGCATTTACCTTGGACATTGGTAAGTTTCCAACGTTCAGAAGAATTGAAACAATCAAATCCTTATTCCATTGATGCTTTTGTCACTTTAACGAGCAGTGTGTACATCATTTTGATCGTTGCCTGGCTAGTATTATTTTGGTTGCTGATCTACCCAATGGCCAAGCTAACGCAAGAATTAAAAAATGTGACGGGGCATCCTGGTGAGCAGTTACATGTTCCTAAAAATTTTCTTTTTGAATTCAACCAACTGGCAAAAGTTGCGAAACAGTTAACCATGCAACTAAGTAAAGTGTCGGCTGAAAGAAATTTATGTGCTAAACGTTTACATGCTTCCCATCTAGCGCGTTCAGAGCAAATGCAAAAAGTGGAACGCTATCGCACAGAATTAACAAAGGTGACCACTGAAGCAAAAAATTTTAGAGCAGAAGCGCAAAAAGGCCGTTTGCAAGTCCAAAAAACACGAGTAGAAATTCAAAAACATAAACTTGAATCACAACGAGCTAAAGTGCAAGCGCAAGTGGCTAATCAGGCTAAAGCCCAATTTTTAGCTAATATGAGCCATGAACTGCGAACACCAATGAATGCAATTATTGGTTATGCAGAAATTTTGCAAGAAGATGCCCGTGATCGTGGAGAAATTGATATTATTCCTGATTTACAAAAAATTCATGGTGCAAGCTATCATTTACTTGATTTAATCAATAATTTGTTTGACTTATCGCGTATTCAATCCAGTCAAATGGAACTATACATTGAAACTTTTGATATTGCGCCGATGGTTCAAGATGTTGTCTCTACTGTTAACCCATTGTTAGAAAAACAGTCTAATATTTTAAAAGTTGAATACGACAATGCATTAGGTACCATGTCTGCAGACTTAACAAAAGTGAGACAAAATTTACTAAATTTGCTAAGTAACGCCAATAAATTTTCTAAGCAATGTACGATTAATTTAAACGTCAGTCGTGAGAGAAGCGAAGGTTTTGACTGGATTGTTTTTCAAGTCATCGATCATGGTATTGGTATGACACCAGAGCAAATACAGAAATTATTTCACGCATTTTCTCAGGTAGATTCTTCTCCTACCCGAAAATATGGGGGAAGTGGCCTAGGTTTGGCTATTACTAAACAATTCACCGAAATTATGGGTGGTGATGTATCTGTGGAAAGTCAGTTTGGTCAAGGTAGTACATTTACAATTCGTTTACCTGCAGAAGTTAAACCTCTTAATCACTAGTGCATATAAAAATTGAGGTTTATGTTCGCTTCATAACAGCATTAAATATAAAATTATTCCCTCTCTTCCTCTTATTTTGAAATATTAGTACACTATTTAGGAAAAATCACCTATAACGATATATTTACAATGAAAAGAATTATTTACATTAGTAAACTTTCACCTAATATTTCACAACAAGAAATTCAAAAAATAGCAGATATTTCTAGTAGGAATAATGAAAAAAAACATATTACTGGCGTTTTATTACATTTAGGTGGACTTTTTTTCCAAGTAATAGAAGGGGAAATTGAACAAGTAGAATCACTTTATCATAAAATATTAGTCGATAATCGTCACATGGATATGTTATGTCTAAAAGCAGAATACGATGTAAAAGAACGTTTATATCCAAATTGGGCAATGAAAACAATGAATTTGGATGAAGTGACGGATATTTTCTTTCAACCCATAAAAACCTTATTGCAAACGGTTACAGAATCACATCGTATTTTAGAAAAATATACCCAACCTAGTATTATTAATATTTTAACACAAGGCCGTAATCCACTACATGTCGCCCCACATGTGACAGAAAAAATCATATTTTTTAGTGATATTTGTTCCTTTTCAATGTTTGCAGAAAAATTACCCGTTATAGAAATTGTTCAGCTTGTAAATCAATACCTTGAAATTTGTTCTAAATACATCGCGGCTTTTGGAGGTGAGGTGAATAAATTCATTGGTGACAGTGTCATGGCATCCTTCCCTAGTGAAATGGCAGATGCTGCCATTGAATGTTGTTTAAGCATTTTGCTCGCGCTACAACAATTAAGGGAACAAACTTCTGAAACCATGCCAGCCCATGTTTTATACACCGGCATTGGTTTATCTTGTGGCAAAGTGATTGAAGGTAATATGGGCTCATCTGTCAAAATGGATTACACCTTATTAGGTGATGAAGTGAATACCGCTGCACGTTTAGAAAGTTTAACCCGAGATTTACCTTATGCGCTAGTCTTAAGTAAAACTGTAAAAATACGTGCAAATAAAAATTGGCCTTTTATTGATTTAGGTAGGCATCAAATCAAAGGTAAGCAAAAAAGTGTCAACCTATTTTCTCTTGAACAAGCTGTTGTCAGTAAAACAGTTGATACGCCTCAGCTAGTACAGTTAATTAATGATACATTAGAGAGATATTCTCGCACTGCAATATAAGCAGATTGGTACATTTTGCCAATATTTAGAACCAAAATAGTTCTTTAAATGGATGATATTTTTACTTTATTTTATTCATCAATGGTTCGGACAGTTTTTATAATCCATTGTTATTAAAATATTTTTTATTTTTAAACAAAATTTAAAAACGACTTAAATTTCAATTACTTATAATTTTAATTAAACCAAAATTTAAAAAACTGTCTGAACCATTGATTCATCATAAGATTGAAATATTTTTTCAATTATTTGAGTGGTGATAAGCACATTTTAGTCGCTCGTTTGTACTTGATTTTTTTCAAACTCATGGTAGCAATTGAGTTGCGTTCTTAAAAGTAACTTTTTTATGATTGCTTTTTGTTTGCAATTACCCTAACAACTAATTTCCAATTGTCCATTGTACTGAACTCAGGTTAAAATAGTATTTACTTAAAAATGTTTAAAGGAGCATAGATATCATGACAATGGATGATCGCGATGGATTGATTTGGTTTGATGGAAAAATGGTGCCTTGGCGTGACGCAAAAGTGCATGTGCTGACCCATACATTACACTATGGTATGGGAGTGTTTGAAGGCATTCGTGCTTATAAAACTGAAAAAGGGACAGCAATTTTCCGCCTTGAAGAACATACCAGAAGACTTTTCGATTCCGCTCATATTTTAGGTATGCCTATACCTTATGATAAAGAAACAATTAATCAGGCCATTTGTGCATCAGTTAGAGAAAATAACCTAGAAAGTGCCTATATTCGACCAATGTGTTTTTATGGATCAGAAGGTATGGGCCTACGGGCTGATAATTTAAAAGTACATACCATTGTGGCAGCTTGGACTTGGGGTGCCTATTTAGGGGAAGATGGTTTAACAAAAGGCATTAGAATACGTACCTCTTCATTTATTCGCCATCATGTTAATATTACTATGTGTCGCGCTAAAGCAAATGGCAATTACATGAACTCAATGATGGCTTTACAAGAAGCTTTAGCTTGTGGTTATGATGAAGCACTTTTGTTGGATGCACAAGGTTATGTGGCGGAAGGCAGTGGGGAAAATATTTTTATTGTGCGTGATAATAAAATTTACACGCCTGATTTGACTTCTGCTTTAGATGGTATTACCCGAGCCACTATTTTTACGCTAGCAGAAGAATTAGGCTTCACTGTTCAAGAAAAATTAATTACCCGCGATGAAGTGTATATTGCTGACGAAGCGTTTTTTACCGGTTCAGCCGCAGAAGTAACCCCCATCAGGGAGCTAGATGGGCGTCCTATTGGCATAGGTAAGAGAGGACCCATTACTGAAAAATTACAAAATTTATTTTTTGATGTGGTTTATGGTAGAGACCCTAAACATCAAGCATGGCTAACGTTTATTTAAGTGAGAGAGTGATGACAGGTACAGCAACCCCAAATGATAAAAGCAATTACAAAGTGACTTCAAAAGATTTACCTTTGCATTGCCCAATGCCAGCCATGAGCGTATGGAATTCGCATCCACGGATATTTATCCCTATTGAAAGTGCAACGAATGGCAAAGCAAAGTGTCCCTACTGTGGGACAGAATATACGTTGGTAACAGAAAAATTTATCTTTAGTAACTCACGTTAGGCACAGTGAGTTAATTTGTAGTAAATTTACAGTTGTTTTTTCGTGACAACGCACTAGCAGGACGTACCAGCGTCCTCCTTTTTAATGGAATGCCGTGTATTTCTCGTAGGTCAAAGTTTAGCTAAGGAGGGTGCTGGTGCGCCCTTTTGTTTCATTCCACGCTAGCGTTACGAGTTTTTTGTGGCACCCTACCAGGCTAGCAAGCCTTTTTAACGATTCGAACAATGTTATATCTATCAAGGTTTTGCTATCCTTCGATACCAATTTGTTCTTTGGCGAATCTATAAACTGTCGTCTACATTCATTGCAGCGATAATGCTTTTACCATTGATGACTATTTTTCTTTAGTTTTTGTGAACTACATGCCAGACATTGCATTATCTTCATCCTTTTCCTGCTAAATCTTTGAATAAATTATGCCCAACTTATTATTTCTTATAAAATTAACTGCTGCGAGGCATGGAAGCCGAGCCGAGTAGTGAGCAACTAGCAGGGCATTCAAAAAAGTTGAAAACAGGAAGGACGTAAGGGCCATAGTCCTTGCATGCGTTTTTTGCTATTTTTGGACTAATCCCCAGCGTCAAGTCATGGTGGAGTAGGCTAACGAAGTACGGAACTGTTGTATCAAGACATGTCGGGGCAACCAAACTAGCGTCTCGCTGAGAATTGAGTAGCTCTTAGGGATAGGACATCCCGTGAGCGTCACGAAAACTCTGCGAGACTCCGGATAAGTTATATATAAATATATATTTATATCAATCTAATACGTCTAGAGCATTACTTTTGGTGCACTACCCCTACGAGCTTATTGATTTATAATATAATTGGTAACATCAGTTATTTATTTAAAGGTGCTTCCCAATTTTGTTTAGGATTAACATAGGTACAATAATGAGGATGATCAAAAATATGGAACACATACATTTGTTCTACCCAAGGCGACCACAACATGCGTTTGTAACGAAGTGCATTGATTTTGTCTATTTTGCGTTTTTCGTGACGTTGATTAAATTCATCAATAGCGAGCAACTCACCTGTAAAATGATTGTGAATTTCAAAGTCATCACCAATAATGTCATCTAGGTAACAATAGACTCTTGGCAGAAAGAACTCACTGTCTTGCTCACATAATTTTAGAGCTTCAACGGTTGAATAATAGTAGTCTAAATCAAAGCTAATAAAGCCGATTGGAGCTGGCTTTTCTTTAACAAATTCTCCAATTGTTTCTTCTACATCACCTAATACAAGTTGCGCCTTTTTCAAACGTGCCTGCAAGGCGGCAACATCCATTTTGAAAAAACCAGGTTGCCAAACGTAGGGCATATCACGATAATCTTTCGGTTGTGGCATACCTGAACCGGTATCAAAACCATAAACGTCAACAACCACCCCTGTTTCTTTCTCCACTTCAAAAGCGATATTTTCTAATTCGACTAAACCACTGCCTCCTGCAACTCCAAACTCAATAGTACTAATCTTAGGAATGTTTAATGCGCGTGCCTGCAATGCAGCATAATAAGTTCCATAGGCATAATTTGCTCTGGGCAACGCATCATACCTTAATTTTTCAGTAAAGTGCGCATCTTTGGAGGAAAATAGAGCTGCTTGTTTGCTATGTACATCGTGATTTTTTTCTTGTGATAATTTTTTTTGATCTAGGTAACGTGTCAACCGTTTGAACATAGTGATAAAACTCTTTTAATATAGAATGAGGTAAAATTTATAAAAAAATGAGCAATTATTATTAATAATAGGGTAAATGGTAACATATACGTCACGTTGCCACAATCTGAACTTTATTAAATAGGCTTCTTGCAAAACTCAAAATATGTGGATTGGTAAATTATTGAGCGTAGGTTTCAGAGATGAGCTGAAAATAAGTTTTGCAAGAAGTCTTAGGTCTGAAAGCCAGGTAAGGTACGCACCGTCTTTTTGGTGCACACGAAAAACACCTGACATTCCTCCACGTTCGCATCGCAAAAAAACACGCAGTGCAAACCCTACTTGGCTATTATTAAAGCCAAACAAAAAGCGCATCCCGATTTGATTGATGACATGCTCAATAGAAAACTATTTCCCTACCATCAACCTCAAAAGCTTTATGGTGCAATTGCCAGCATAATAAGTAATAATTCTCTTGTTCAAAAAGTTAGGGAAGCAGGGTTATTTTTCCTGACCCAAAAAGCTGAACATGTTGTATTGGTTAATGATGAAGTTAGAACTTTTTGAGCAGTTTGCAAGCCACCAAACCTTTACTAGATACCAACAAGGATGCAGTGTATCCTCATCACCTCATTATTGGAGGAGAGAGTTCGTCTAACTTGCAAAAATTCAGCGCTTAATTCACTATTTTACTCCACACTAAACTCAATTGGATATTGTCCATTGAATACTAGTATATGATTTAGCAATACATACCCAACATAGCCCACGAATTTACCAGAAAAATTGGCAAAATCACCTTCAAATAAATCTAAACTAATGGTTGATGGTAAATTGTCATAATGTTCTGCAACTAATAAGTTTGCAAGATTTACTTCCCAATCTACCCATTGTTGTCCTTGCCGAATATAAAATAAGTTTCCTCCATTTGGTGGAATATATTGTCCAACAATGACCAAATCAGCAGATTTTCCTCGATCATGAAGATCGACTGTCATATCCCCAATAATATTGACTTGCTCAGTTTGTGATAAGGTTAAACGATTACCTGATTGACCAGTTGAGGTGGTAATTGTGGTGACAAATTGTGTGGCGGTATTTAGTGCTCGGTTTGTTTGTAAATTAATCGCCAATGCTTGGTTAGATAAAAACTCATAAGGCCCAATGTCCCAAGTGTTACCTGCTATGACAGCATCTTTGATACGAAATTGACTTAACAAGGCTTCTAAAGAGGGAGCTAGAAATCCGGTGCCACGATCAATGGCAGGACTGGCTGAAGTCAGGTGAAAATCAGGTTTTTTAGTATCATAAGCTATAAATCCGGGGTAAGCTTGTACGCTGTTTACTTCCCAAGAAGTTTTTTTATGAATTGTGTCTAACTCTGCATAACGCCCATCGCGTAAAACATTTAAAATTCCATCATTATCAACGTCAATGCTCCAGCCATTGTCAAAATATAAATTATAATCGGCTAGAAAGCGTTGGGAATCAATGCCTTCAGTATGCTGCAAACCATAGCGTTCATTGTTAAAAACAAGATTATTGGCAATTTGAGTATCCATGGTAATGTCACGGTCTAGCTCACTACGATTCCATAAACTGATGCCAAATCGGTTGTCCGCAAACAAATTGTTGTATAAAATCATTGGGCCATCACGCCATGTATGAAATGCAGCTAATCCTGCCCAACTGTTATCATACATCTGATTACGGTAGAAATGAATACCTGTGGCATAAGTTAAACGAATGCCAGACCCAAATAATCCTTTTGCCCATTTATTTCGCTTTTCAGCGATGTGTGACCAACCTGGATTATGTCGTAACGTGTTTCCATATAACAAAGTATTGCGAAATACATGGTTTCTTGGCGGGACACCGGAAAATTGAATCGCACCACAATTGCCTACTGCTTGGCAAGTATGTTCGACAATGTTGTTACTGACCGAAATATTGCCAGTTTTAATTTCTTCAGCACTGAATTCATTTTGTTTATCCGACTGAATCACTGACAGAAAAAAATTCATACCTTCATGCGCAGTATCGTGAATATAATTGTAGTTAATTTGAATTTCATTAGGCACGACAAAATCTAGTCCTGCTGCATTATCTTTTTCTGCTCGAAATCCTAAATGATGAAATTCACTATTTTCGATTTTGGTATCGACAATCGGTGTTTGTTGAAAAGCTGTATTATCTAAAGGTTCACCCGCACGGTTGCTCAAATAAACACCACTGGTGTCCATATGACTGACTTCACTGTAAGTTAACGTTAAACCGACAAGGCTGTTACTCAAATAAATCGGGGCTTCGGTCCATATTCCATGATTGGCATAACGCAATTGTAAATGACTCAAATAATTGTAGTGGGAAATTTGGTTGTTTTGATTGCGGATATAAATCGCCGCTTGGTTATACAATTCAATATCTAATCCTTGCAAAACAACCACTGAACAACTGGTCAAATCCCAACCATGATCTCGCACAGAAATTTCTAAATTATCTAATCCATCCGCAGGTGGCAACAAATACAAACGTTGCGTATGGGTATCAAGCCAATATTCCCCTAGTGAATCTAATAGTGCAGGATGATTTTCGACATAAAATTTACTACCCCACCCTAAACCTGGATTATCTGAATTTACATAGTTTGCATAAGTTGCAGGTTGATCAATTGTGATTCGACCAATCAATTTTTCGTGTTGAATAATTTTTCGACGATACATTGATTCCCCATTTTCAGCATCCATGACAACTAGGGTCGCCCCCGTCAAATCACCCAATGTGGTTAAATTACCGGCTTCAATATTGGTATCGTCACTGCTGCGACGGTCACTCAGTTTTATGGCTGAAAAAGTGTCAATGCCTTCCACTTGGGCACCTTCTGCTTCCCACCAAAATTCGTGATATTTCCAAGGTGTTTCAATCTGCCAATCTGGTTCTCGGGCGATAGGAAAACGTTGTTGAATATTGCCATTGCTATCCGTTTGAACAATAAAACGTGGCGTTTCGGATAATTGCCAAGCAGAAACATCCGCCCACAATAAACCGTCTGTTTGTGGAAAACTCAATTCATTTTCTGTCACAGGTTGCCAAGTCAAATGATTCGCTGGAATAGAACCGCGTATTTTCACACTATTTTGCCCCTGTTCAGCAACATAAGTAACCTTTAAATTTCCCTCACCACATTGAGGTTTGATGCTTTCCCGATAAATACCAGGTTGGATGTGGACAGTCGTACCTGGCGTAATTAACGGCATCGCTGCTTGTAATGTTTTAACAGCAGTTTCTGGAGTTAAACCGTTTTGGACATCATCGCCATGAACAGCATCTACCCATAAATCATTAGCAAAACTAGGTAGAGCATAAAGAAATGTAAGTAAAATTGGCACAATTAACTGATGATGCATAATCAATCCTTCAACACTGTTATAATGTATAAGTACTGTGATTGTAATATATATTCATGACTAAATGTTAGACGAACACTTTGCGTTAACTAATCCCGTAGGGTGGACAAGCGTCGCGTCATCCACCAAAACGGTGCTAAAATGGATGATGATGGTGGTGATATTCCGTGCGAAAGTCAATGGTGTGTGTAATTAGTGATTAATAACATGAAAGAAAAAGTCTATCTTGATTCAAGTATTCCAAGTTATTATTTTGATGAACGTGAATCATTAGCCAGTTTCATTGAAATCACGAAACATTGGTGGTCAGAAATGGCTAGCTGTTACGAAATATTTATATCTGATGCTGTGTTGGAAGAATTAAGCGAAGGCAATTACCCTAGGCAAGAGAAAATTCTTGAGTTTGCATCAAAAATAGAGCTACTTCGTGAGTTTGGAGACCTTGAGCCAATTCTTGAATGCTATATTGAGAACTATGTCATGCCGAAAACATTGATTGGTGATGCTGTTCATCTTGCCTATGCCAGTTATTATGGAATTGACTATCTCTTGACTTGGAATTGTAATCATTTGGCAAATGCAAATAAGAAAAAGCATATTCGTGTCATTAATGGTCGCCTTGGTTTATCAACACCAGAAATCATCACTCCACTAGAGTTATTTAAGGAGAAACAAGACAATGATTGAGTCAGAATTATTATTGGAAAAATATCGTGTGCAGAGAAAGTTGTCAACAGAAAGTAACTCAATTAGAGAGTATTTAACTAAAACTCATCTTTCAGCCAAGAAAGTTGCTCAAACATACGGTTTTTCTTTGCATTACGTTCAAATACCTAACTTGGGCATCCAGCCAACCTCTATTCCACCACGCTCCACAGAGTCGGCTGATGCCCAGCGTTAGCGGATGCTTCGCGTTGCACTTACACTCCGACTCCGTTACACTACGCAGGTGATTTCCATTGTTATGCAGCTAGGAAGGGTTATACTCCTAATAAAATGAACCTTTAACAATTATGAGCTTTGATACATTTTTGCCAAATGAAAACAACAAAAGACTGTTGCCAGGCTTTATTGCTTTTTGTGTCGCAGTAGCAGGCGTATCACTTGGTTTTGTCGCTTCATCTTATGAACTAAAGTATTTAGGAATAATTTCTCTCATATTAACTATTACCGGGATAATTGGAGGAATAGCATTTATTATTTATAACTTCACCATGGCCTTGATTAGATTTGTAAAATATTTATAAATCCATGCGTGACATGTCTTTATTGCTTCAAAACACGTTGCCTAACAAGGCAAATCCAGCCGACGCGCCAAAGACGCGCGCGGCTGGGCTGGCCAGGTAAGTCAGCCAGGTAGGGTGCGTATCGTCTTTTTGGTGCGCACGAAAAACCAAAATACCTAATATTTCTCCACGTTCGCACCGCAAAAAAACTGCAGTGCAAACCCTACTTGGCTGAGCCCGAGTTTAACATCTTATTTCATATCAGCCATATCTTATCAAACAAAATCTAATGGACTTTGGGCTTCTTTCAAGGTTAAGCTCGGTACAGTTTTCAAATAAATCATGGTTGTTTTTACGTTTGCATGTCCCATCAATTCTTGCACTGTGCGAATATCATAATGCACTTGGATTAAATGGCTGGCAAAGCTATGGCGAAACATATGCGCAGACACTCGTTTGGTTAGTTTAGCCCGTTTGACTGCGGTTCTAATTGCTTTTTGCAAATGGGTTTCGTGCAGGTAATAACGACGATAAGTATTTTCTTTTTCAACAAACGTTAATGTTTTAGCGGGAAAAAACCATTGCCAACTTAATTCTTTTGCTGCATTTTTATATTTTTGTTCGATTTCATCAGGCAAAAATACCCCAGCATAACCCGCCGCTAAATCGGCATCATGTAATTGCGAGACTTTTTCAAACTGTGCTTGAATAGCCTCCATAATTGATTGAGGTAAAGGCAAAGTTCTATCCTTATTACCTTTACCACGATGTACTGTCACTCGTCCTACGTCTAAATTAAAATCTTGTAAACGCAAATTTAGGCATTCAGACAACCGCAGACCACATCCATATAATAGTTGTACAGGTAAAACGTACAGTTCAGGCAAATAAACCAGTACTTTATCAATTTCAGCTCTTGATAAAACCACTGGAACATGAGGTTTTCGTTTAGCACGAGGAACATCTTTAATCTCACCAAATTCAATATTCAATACTTGTTTGTATAAAAACAATAAAGCATTAATGGCTTGATTTTGCGTTGATGCTGCCACCTTTTTTGTCACCAGTAATTCAGTAAGAAAGTCTTTAACGTCTTGTTGGGTCAATAAGCCACTATCTTTGCTTTTTACAAATTTTTGAAATTTGCGTAACCAACTTTGATAGGTTGATAAGGTTTTGGGGGAATAGTGGCGTAGCTTAATTTCAGCTTGTAACTTTTCATATACATGTGCCCAACTTGCACCTTGTTGTTTATATTCGCCTTGAGGCTCAGCAACATAGTTATTAGGAGGATAGAGTTGCTCAACAACAGGTTCATCCTGCTGACTAATCAACATAGAGGGTTGGGTAAGTTCAGCTTGGATCTTTTCAGGTGATTTCATTTGAGTTGTCCCTTCATTATCTTGTTGTATTCGTCGTTGCTCACATAAATCATAAAACAATTCGATAGCACACTATGCTTGCTGACATTGGGCTTCTGATTGTTGCTTATTGCGCAGTTTTTTAATAAAGGCAGGTAAGCGAGTCTGTTTTCCAACAGGAAATTGATATTTTTTGAAAAAATCAAGGTAAAAACGTAGCCATTTTTTGTATTTGTTTTGTAGAGTTGAAGGTATGTTTTGCTCAAGTAAACTTGTTTCATAAGCCATTAAAATACGTTCTGGTATTGGCAACATATACTTCCATTTTTTCTGTATAATATAATATTTAGTATACTATACAGTTAGTATAACTTGATTTTTTGGTTTAATGTTATTGTAAGAGAACGTTTTTTAGAATACTATACAGGAAGGAGCAAATAACTTGTTAGGAGCTCCAAAATGGATACGCTGAGGAAATAAATGAAATTAGAAGAACACATCTTTCAGTCTGCATCTCTTATCGCATTAATTGGTGAAGCTGTTGATTTCATGATAAGTACGCCAATGGTATCGGTACCACCTGAAGAACGTATTTCTGGTGGAGGTGTATATTCTCTGTATTACAAAGGTGACTTTCCTCTATATCAAAAGCTCTTTGAAGAAAACCTGGAATTACCTATTTATGTTGGTAAAGCTGTTTTGCCTGGTTGACGACAAGGAAGAGGAAGAGGAAGAGGAAGAGGAAGAGGAACAGAAAAAGAAAACGATCCTGCTCTTTTCAAACGATTAACTGAGCATTCAAGAAGCATCAATGCTGCCAACAATTTAGATTTAAAATATTTTTCTTGCTAGTTTGTTGTACTTAAATCACAAGAGGCTGATTTGATTAGTACAGTAGAAGCAGCAATGACACGAAAATATAATCCTCTATGGAATTCGCAGATTGATGGTTTTGGCAATCATGATCCGGGTAAAGGTCGATATGAACAGGCAAAATCTGAATGGGACGTACTTCATCCTGGCAGAGAATGGGCAAATCGCTTAAAAGGCAATCAACCTGATGAAAACAAGGTAAAAGAAAAGACTGGTATTTATCATGTCAACAAATCATCTTAACTCGGTTGAGCTATTTTCAGGAGCTGGAGGTCTAGCTCTGGGGATGGAAAAAAGTGGTTTTCGATATGAAATGCTTGTTGAATTTAACCGTGATGCTGTTGCGACCTTGATTAAAAATCATGATGAAGGTCAGGCTCAAATTAAAGATTGGAATATCCAGCATGATGACATAAAGAATAGAGTTGTATCCCGTTAAAAATCAATCAATTAGCTAGATAAAAGTTCCATAGTCCGGCACATACTCCAATTATTTCATCATATAAATCAATAAG
>JADGDF010000223.1 GCA_016745055.1 Thiotrichaceae bacterium
CTTGATACCAGATACTTTCTTGCCTGCGTCATCACCTTTTTTCTCAGCACAATCAACGTTCTTTACACTCTGTGAGTCAACTATCAACATACTTGGAGTAGCATTGCGTCCAAGGTTCTTTCGGACCACGCCAACCTGTTTTTTTTAAGAGTTGTTCCAGTAAACTTGGTTTTCCTTCATCATTAGTTTTACTCCACATCCTCCAGTAGTAATACACCAGTTGCCATTTAGGAAAACCTTTTGGTAGCATTCTCCACTGATAACCACTTTTGAGTACATACAATACTGCACAAAAGATTTCATAAAGTTCCACTTTCCTTGGACTAGTGCGTTTGCGGGCACTTTCCAGAAGGGGTTGGATTTGTTCAAATTGCTTGCGACTTAGGTCGCTTGGGTATGTTTTTCTCATTCCACCATTATCGAACAACTTTTATACTTTTTCAAAGACTTTAAACAGGTTCGTAGAGCGACTCACGTCAGCGAGACGCTAGTTAGTTGCCCCGACACGTCCGGTCTCAATACGGCAGCTGCGTACTCCGTTGCACTCCGTTAACCTACTCCACCATGACTTGACGCTGAGGTGAAGCTCAAAAATAGCAAAAAACGCACGCAAGGACTATCGCCCTTACGTTCTGTTTTATACCATTTTTGTGCGCCCAACTCGTCGCGGACTACTCGGCTTCGATGCCTCGCAGCGATAGATTTTTGGTGTAGATTTAGTTTTACTCATCTTTTCCAAATAGAGTAGACATGCTTATATTGACCTGCTACTCTTATCTGAGTGCTTTCTACTTTAATTGTGATACCAAAATAAATTAAATATAAATAATATTTATGAATATACTTTTTATTCAATCACCTAATGTTATGGGTGTGAGTGTTAGCTTATCTTTACTTCCTACTAAAAAACAAAGGCCCAATATTTATAATATAAATTAATAGATTACTTGTTAGAAGCAGATATATAACTAGAAAGAAAAGCAGATCTAAATTTTTGGCTGAATGGAAGCACGTTTAAAAGGAAAATAAATGTCGGTAATGGTATTAAATATCGTGTATTTTGGTATCAAGGGTGAAGGAAAGCCCGTTGACTTACCTGCCCTGAACACAAAAGTCATTTGGTCAAATAAAGCAATATCCACCGCAGATTTATACTGTTATATTGACTTTTTAAGCTATGATAACCATCAAATCATTGATAGTAATGCTCTGAAAGTAATTTATTTGACAGAGCCCGTTTCAGTGTTTCCAAATCAATACCAACGTGCTTTTTGGAAAAAATTTGATGTGGCTATTACTTGGAATGACTGGCTTGCCGCACAGCATCCTGCCTTTATTCATACTTTTTATCCCATGTATAACGCATTTTCTCATCAATCTATTTCTTGGTTAAAAGATGCGACAACTACTGAATTGTTAAAACGCCAACAGGCTATCTGTTTGATTAATAACAATAAAAAATCTTTGATTAAAGGAGAATTATTTTCACTACGAGGCAAAGTTGCGCGTTGGTTTTACCAAGATGGACAATTACCTTTAGACATTTATGGTAGGACACCTTTTAATTTACCAAGTTATAAGGGCGAATCTCCCGACAAAATTAGCACTTACAAAAATTATCGTTACGCCTTATGTTTTGAAAATTTATATCTGGAAAATTGGTCGAATGGGTGGATTACTGAAAAAATTTTTGATGCATTTTACGCTTTGACTGTACCCATTTATTATGGTTGTTACAATATTGAAGATTATATTGATCCGAAATGTTTTATTGATTATCGGCAATTTAATTCTTTGGTAGAACTAAGAGATTATCTAAAAAATATGTCGGATGAAACCTATCTCGAATATGTTACGAATATCCAACATTTTTTAGCAAATAATAATCCTGTCGTTGAGTATAATTGGGAAAAAATATATCCTATTTTTGTAGATTTAGTACAACAACATAAAAATAATGTTCTACCTTTAACTGAATGGAAAAACCAGCCTTTACCAAAGGATTATCTTCAAACCATCCACTCATTTAAAGAAAAACTACTATTTCATTTTTCTTGTTTTTTACTTAAATATTCAAAACTTACCCGTTTAGTAATTAAAATAGAACACTATCGGAAAAAGTTATTTAATAAACTATCTTGTAAACTGCGTCCTCAAAAAAATATTTCACAAAATAAATAACATTTTTCTTTTATGCTAACTTATTGAGTTAATATGGATAATATCCAAAAAAAAATCGATCGCATTATTAATGAAATTAACAAGGTTATTTTAGGTAAAGAACGACAAGTCCGTTTAGTTTTAACCTGCTTATTTTCTAAAGGTCACGTATTAATTGAAGATATTCCGGGGGTGGGTAAAACAACGCTAGCGCATGTGTTGGCAAAAGTATTAGGTTTAAGCTTTCAACGCATCCAATTTACCAGTGACTTATTACCCGCTGATATTATTGGTGTATCAGTGTATGACAAAAATGACAGTCAGTTTAAATTCCACAAAGGGCCTTTGTTTGCGCAAATGATTTTGGCAGATGAGGTAAATCGCGCCACACCAAAGACTCAAAGTGCATTATTAGAGGCAATGGAAGAACAGCAAGTGACGGTAGAAGGGGAAACTCGTGAATTACCGACACCTTTTTTTGTACTGGCGACGCAGAATCCGATGCATCAAATTGGTACCTTCCCTTTACCAGAATCACAGCTTGATCGTTTTATGATGCGTTTAGAATTAGGTTATCCTGATGAAAAAACAGAGAGAGCTTTGTTAAAAGGGCGTGATCGGCGTGACATGATTAGCGATTTGCCAGAGGTGATGCATATTGATGAAATTTTAGGCATTCAAAAAAAGGTTCACACTGTCCATGTTTCAGACGCATTATTGGATTATTTGCAAGCCATTCTAACATTTAGTCGCCAATCGCCTTTATATAAGACAGGTCTTTCTCCTCGTGCTGGATTATCTATTATGCATAGTGCACAAGCCTGGGCATTAACTCAAGGACGTGATCATGTTATTCCTGAGGATGTGCAAATTGTATTGCCAGGCGTCGTTGGCCATCGCTTAATGACTGTCACTGAACAGTACAATACACAAGCCTTAGCAAATGAATTTATTCAACAAGTTCCTATTCCTTAAGTAGTTTACATTTATTAATGTAACATTAAATACCAGTAGAAAGAGGGCCAATCAAGGAAAATACTCTCAAGTATGTGCTTGATCCCAAACTAAATGAAGAAAACTAAGTTCATTCAAATGAGTATTAACTGGGCAAGTAGGACAATCTTTACGATTAGGTAAATTTGAGCAACGATGACATTGGTGAATAATTTGTTTTGCTTGATGTAATTCAGTGGTTAAATTGTCGAGTAGTGTTTTTCGTTCAGAGATTTCATTTTCTAGCAGAGCAATTAATTGGTTTACTTTCTTACTGCCTTCTGCCCCTGTTTGACAAGTTTGTCGCATAGTCGCTAATTGTTTAATGATACTGAGGGAAAAACCAGCATTGGCCAATTTTAATATTACTTTTAATCGGGTAATATCTTCTTGAAAATATAAGCGTGTGCCTTTATCTGTACGAAAAGAAGTTAATAGGCCTTCTTCTTCATAAAAGCGAATGGTACGCGCAGTTATCCCCAATAATTCTGCAACATCACCAATTTTTTTAGGGTTAACTGCGCTTTGCATAATTATACGGCTACAAGTTTAGCCTGATATCCTTGATGACAAACAGTATCCAGCAAATTTTTGGCTGTTATTTTGTCTTTGTTATAAGCAATTAATAACAAATGATTTTGTCCTGGGTTGAACCGAGGCGCAATAACACCTTCAACAGAGCGCAACGCTTCTTCCAACATTATTTTTGCTTGTTTATCTAATGTTTCAGTAACGTGAATCATTGTATCACATAGGCACATGATGAACTCCTTAAATTTAACGTTTACGTAAGAAAAATTATTTCACGTTAACGTTAGATTGTCAATACACTTTTAAATTACTCTTTAGCTAATATTTTTTCCGACATTCCGCACGTATTTTTTCAGTTTTGTTGTAATACTAACTCATGGCACGTACGCCACTGGTTTAAGCAGTGGATTAGTAAAGTTTGATTACGATAAAGTACGATGACCTCTCTAGGGAGCTTGGAGCTCACTTAGAGAAGTTTATGAGTTATGTCAGAGTTTGAAAGCTTAAGCTGTGAACAGTTTTTGGCAAGAGGTTATGCTGTTTCCACAGTTGGTTCTGAGGAAGTTCGCAGGTATATCCGTGAATAAGAGGACTTAGATCGAAACCATGAAGAGGGCAAGTTTTGATTTGAGTTTTTGCTATATCTTGTTCCAAGCCCACTGCTTTGCAGGGGCGTTATGACTATTTGATTTTTCGTTTAAGCTAATGCAAATTCAATAATTATTATTTTTATATAGATAGAAAAATAGAATCTTATAGTGGCAAAAAACGTCAATAATAGTACTTGACTTTTTAAAAATTCTATCAATTTGATATTTAATCACAAATTTCGTCAACCCCGTGCGGAATGTCGGTTGATAGATTTCTTTCCGGTTGCATTAGCAAGGACATCGTTTCAAAGCTAAGGTTGCACCACAAATCGCTTATGCCGGTTTAATTGTCCATGTATTCGCTAGACTTACAGCTGCATTATTGCGCTATTTGCGCGTTAGCTCTTAATTCTCATTTCACCAAAGTTGAATGTTGGGCAAGATTGAAAGCCATTGGTTATGTGGTGCACCAACGTGAAATCAGTGACAAAATCACGACTGAAACAGGCTATTATTTGTTCAGCTCCCCCAATGATGTCCAATCCCGCATTGTAGGGCGATTATCCTAGCCTGGGGAAGATAGGATTACTCAAAGTTTCCGTGAATTGTTATACTGAAAGCGCTTACATTTCTGAAAATGGTAGGAAATGAAAACTGCTCTTGATTTTTTCAGTAAACGACGTGCAGGTATTTTGTTGCACATCACTTCGCTTACTAATTCTCTAGGAAACGGAGATATAGGCCAAAATGCAGAATTGTTTGTCGATTTTTTGTCTGCAAGTGGTTTGTCTGTCTGGCAAATTTTACCTATTCTTTCTTCTTGAAAGATTTATCCCCGTATCAATGTCAATCTGCTTTTGCAGGCAATTCTTTATTAATTAGTTTAGATAGCTTAGTCAAACAAAACTTGTTGGAAGAAGATATAGCTAGCGCATTATAATTTGTCAGTATTGAAATGAAGAGTAAATAGGGTATCGACATCGCAGCGTTCTCGTTTGCGAATAGCCTTAGCTTGAGCC
>JADGDF010000054.1 GCA_016745055.1 Thiotrichaceae bacterium
TACAGGTGCAGCCGATACCCTCTCCATTCGTGTCACCAATGTATCTAACACCGATGGTGTAATTACGGGTGCCTTATACGACAAAGATGGTGGAGAATTGATTGCAAAAGGTACCGATCTGATGCAAAACATGGCTTCCAATACTATTAAGAAAGGTGAAACCGTTCGCTTTAGTTCAGAAGACTTAGTGACCTTAGCGGGTGGAACAACTTGGGCAGGACGTGCAATCTTACGTATGACCTCTAATTTGACCAATATGGAAGTGATGGCCTTGTTACGTCAAAACTTAGCAGATGGTACAACCGACCCAAATGCACCACTGACCAACTTAAGTCAAGATGCTAGTGGCAATACTTGTAATAATTAATTTGGCAACGTAAGTTTCATTTTTTAGCTTATTATTAAGGGCGGGAAACCGCCCTTTTTTATGCACTATGTAAAAATTTATTTTTATGGCTATGTACAATGCCTACCCACCACGTAAGATTGTTTTTTCAAATTCAGAGAATATTAAATATTATTGGAAGTTGCTTTATTTATTCAATGTTTATCGATTAACACTCAATGCAATTTTTATTACTTTTTCATTTGTAAATGTGGTTCCCAGTGTATTGGGAAAGTATGATGAAAAACTATTTTTAACAATCACTTGGATCTATTTAGGATTTACGTTTATCAGTTTTATTTCTATCCGTCAACATTGGCCTGCCTTTCACTCCCAAGTTTTAACTCAAGTTTTAACCGATATTATAATTATTACTTTATTGATGCATGCTAGTGGTGGATTAAATAGCGGTGTGGGAATGTTATTAATCATCGTTGTTGCTGGGGGAAGTTTACTTACTGAAGGCAAAATTGCTTTTTTCTTCGCTGCTATTGCAAGCCTTGCAATTCTTACCCAAGTTTGGATAACGGGTCTGTATTTCAGTGCTGTTTACTACGAATATTACACACAACATTCAGGTTTATTAGGCATCACTTTTTTTGCAACTGCATTTGTAACTTATACGCTTGCACAGAGAATCTGGATTAATGAAAATCTTGCCAGACGACGTGGTATAGAATTAGAAAATCTAAATCGTCTTAATGCTGAAATTATTCGACATATTCAATCAGGTATTATTGTTATTGATATTGCTTACCAAATTCATTTATGTAACGATGCGGCAAAAAAATTACTAGGAATATTAAAAAATAGCGAAGCTAAATTACTGACTGCGGTGGCGCCTGAATTAGTTGAACAAGTGATTCATTGGCGCAAAACCGGCAAATCTCCTTCCTCACTTTTTTTGCCAAAAGCTGGAGAAGTAGAGTTATCTGCCAGCTTTTCTCCACTGGAACAAATTGGTAAGCAAGATTTATTAATTGTATTGGAAGATGCTACGCTAACCGCTAAAAAAGTCCAACAGTTAAAATTAGTCGCCTTAGGACGTTTGACAGCCAAAATTTCTCATGAAATTCGTAATCCTCTAAATATTATTAGTCAAGCAGGACAATTGCTCATTGAATCCCACTTATCTGAAAAGCAGTTGAACTTTACACAATTAATTACTAAACATACACAAAGAATAAACCAGTTGATTGAAAGTGTCTTACAGCTTAGTCGACAAGGGGATACCAAAATTCAGTCTGTTGACTTAGGTGAATGGCTACCTACGTTTGTAAATGAACTTATCTTGCATCAAAGGTTACAACAAGACGATGTTGTATTGGAAAATATTACACCAGGGATAATTTGTTTTGATAAAATTCAGCTATACCAAGTTGTTAGCAATATTTGTGAAAACGGTTTACGCTATAGTCAAACAACTCCTTTACTTAAGTTTACCCTTGGTAAAAGACAGGGTTCTGGTAAACCTTTTTTAGATATTGTGGATCATGGACAAGGAATGACCCAAGAAGTAGTAGAACACTTATTTGAGCCATTTTTTACCACTGAATTTACAGGAACTGGTTTAGGTTTATACGTAGCTAAAGAAATTTGCGAAGCAAATCAGGCAACTTTACAATTATTTTCAAACACAGGAACAGGCTGCTGTTTTCGTATTTATTTTATGAATATCGGAGAATGTAATCATGAAGCCTAAATGCTTAATTGTTGATGATGAACTCGATGCATTACTAGTTTTAGAAGCTGCTTTATCTCCTGATATAGAATGTTATACTGCAAAAAATTTGTCAGAAGCTAGATTTTATTTACAGAAACAGCAGTTTGATATTTGTTTAGCGGATATGTGCTTGGGTGAAAGAGAAAATGGTGTCGAACTTGTTGATTTAATTAAAAGTGATTACCCCAGAACGGCGGTAGCAGGCATTACAGCTCATGGTGATATAGAATCAGCCGTACAATTTTTAAAAAGAGGTGCTTTTGACTTTATTAGTAAACCTGTTGATCACCAACAATTAAAAACTATTATAAATAACGCATTTAATTTACCAACGATCCCTAAAAAGGTAGATACTAATTTTATTGCAAAATCTCCAAAAATGCTGGAACTATTAACCCAAATAAAACGGGTTTCTCAAAGTCAAGCACCCATTCATATTTATGGAGAATCTGGCTCGGGCAAAGAAATTGTTGCTAAAATGATTCATAATTTGGGTGCACGGGCAAATAGGCCATTTTTAGCGGTAAACTGCGGTGCTATCCCTCCTGATCTTATGGAAAGCGAATTTTTTGGCTATAAAAAAGGTAGTTTTACTAGTGCCAATAGAGATCATCAAGGCTTTTTTGAACAAGCCTGTGGAGGAAGCTTATTTCTTGATGAAATTGCAGAATTACCCTTGCATATGCAAGTTAAATTACTGCGGGCTATTCAAGAAAAATACATTCGGCCTATCGGTGCAAGACAGGAAGTTAGCGTTGATGTGAGAATTCTAAGCGCAACCCACAAAAATTTAGCAGAACTTGTTAAACATGATGAATTTAGAAGCGATTTATTCTATCGTATTAATGTAATTCAGCTAGATGTTCCGCCCCTGCGAAAGAGAAAAGAAGATATTGATTTATTTATTGATCGTATTTTCAGTCAGCATTCTCGTTGCAATGAGTTGAAAATTTCGTTAGAAGCTAGAAAAGTTTTGAAAGCTTATCCATTTCTTGGGAATGTGAGAGAACTTGAAAATATTTTGGAACGTACATTAACACTGTGTGAAGGTCCAATGGTTGAAGCTAAAGACTTAAAACTTTCTCCTGATATGAGTAACGCTATGGCACCTGCAAACAACCACAGTAAACCACTTGATTTGGGTCGCATTGATGATGACTTAGACAAGTTAGAAAAGAAAAGGTTAGTAGGTGCAATGAAACAAGCTAATGGGAAAAAAACAAAGGCGGCAGGGTTACTAGGATTGACGCTTAATTCACTGAGACATCGATTAAGGAAACATGGACTGGATAAAATAGGAAACTGGGAATCATTTGATTCAAACCAGGTTGAGATGATTAAGCAAGCACAAAAATCAATCTCAATTAAAAAAAAAGCAAAGGTTTAAGATAAAATATTCTCCATTAAGCAGTGAAGACTTCTAAAGGTGGAAATTCGGCGGCATATAACCCTATCCATTCCATTGCAGCTTCTTCTATACTTATTTTTCTGCCTTGCCCTTCTAATCTTTTTTTGTAATCTTCAATTTGGCACGCTTGTTCTACCATACGTACTCTAAAAGCGTCATGTAATTCCATGAATTCAACTCCTACGTCAAAGTGACTATTTTGAGGTTTACACCATGCAACTTTGCCCGTGACTTCAAAAGGTGGTGTAACAAATGGAATACGAATTTTAATCACTTCATCCTTTTCCCAATAACTATCACAAGTAAAAGCTAAACCACCTAAACTAATATTTTTTAAAGATTTCTTTTTAGCAACATCTTCTTCTAAGTATAATACTTCAATGGGTACACTTGTGGGATGTCGCATAAATAACCTTTTGTCATTTTCTTCCATGTTAACCATTTTTAGCAATATAAATACCATAATTTCAACAAAAAAATAAAGATATTTTATTGTTTTTTTTTTTAAAATCAGTTAATTAAAAATATAAAAATAAGCAAATTTATTTAAATAATTGATTTAAATAAACTTTATAATAAAAATTTGAATTGAATTAAAATTAACCAATAAAAACAAAGTCTTATTATAAATTTGGCCAATTTATCTCACAGATAAGTATCGTGGTTTAATTTTCTTTTAAACGTTTGTGTAATATGATTGGTTTAGATTTTTTGCGAATTTTCATATTAAGAATTTCAACTATGACTGAAAATGCCATCGCAAAATAAATGTAGCCCTTAGGAATATGATAGTTAAAACCTTCTCCTAGCAAAGCGACCCCAATTAAAATTAAAAAACTCAGTGCCAACATTTTAAAGGCGGGGTGGTTATCAACAAAATCACCAATTGATTTTGCTGAAATCATCATAACCAATACAGAAATAACAATGGCCAGCACCATCACAGGTACATGTTGTGCTAAACCCACTGCGGTAATAACAGAATCAAGGGAGAATATAATATCAATTAAAGCAATTTGAACCAATATAATGGAAAAACTAGCGGTTAATTTAGTTGGTTGAGAATTATCTTGGTCTTCAAGACTATGATGAATTTCATGGGTACTCTTGAAAATGAGGAAAAGTCCTCCCACAATGAGTATAAGATCACGTCCAGAAATTTCCTGAGCTAATATACAAAAAAGTGGCTGTGTTAAACTCATTACCCAAGTGAGTGATAAAAGTAACCCAATTCGGGTCAACATAGCTAAAGCCAATCCTAATATTCTTGCTATTTGACGTTGTTTTTCTTGTAAACGTCCAACAAGTATTGAAATAAAAATAATATTATCAATACCCAATACAATTTCAAGTAAAGTGAGAGTCGCCAATGCTACCCAGGCTTGGGGTTCAAATATCCATTCAATCATTTGTATAAGCATTCATCTATTTAATTGAGCTGCTTATTTTGTCAACATTATATCTAGGGATCAAGTAATTTATTTATTTCAGCCGTATTGAGAGATTAATGGCGCTTAATAAGATGGGTTCAATTTATCCTTGTTTTCAACAGAACGATAAGGAAATCTTAAATTGACACGGTAGGTGTTTGCATGTACTTGTATGTTTAGCCTTGCAGTATCATCATAGTAAGTAGCTAAACGTTGTGCTATATTTTTTTGGGCAATTTGATTACCCTTGTGATAAGAAGTACTGCCTCCCAGTGGATTTTCTATATCAATAGAAATATATTTACCATCAAAAATACCTACAATGCTGATAGTACCTCCTTCTGGCAGAGGCTGAATGCCATGATAAATTGCATTTTCTACCAAAGGCTGAATACATAGAGGGGGTAATAAAGCATCAGGGGGAATTGAATCAACCTGCCATACCGCTTTTACTCTATCTTCTAATCGAAGCATTTCAATACGAACATATTGCTGACAAAGCTCAATTTCTTCTCCAAATGTCATTTGCTTACTTGCATCCATTAAACTAGCACGAAATAAATCAGAAAAATCTTCAACAGCCTGTTCTGCTTTATCTGGGGCAAAACGAATCAAACTGGCAATGGTATTCATGCTATTAAATAAAAAATGTGGTCGAATACGAGCCTGTAGCGCTTGAATACGGGAGTAGGCACTAGAGATTGCTTCTTTACGCCAGTGATATTGTACATAGATATAACGTAAGCCAATGGCACTGATAATTGCGCTGATGCCTAAGTTTTTGAGTAAAAATAGCTGATGTTGTGAGGCTTGATAGCGTAGCGTTTCTGGTGCAAGTAGCACTGAAGCTAGTTCACTTAGAGCAAATGTGAGTACTAAAAAACTGGTATAAATTAGGAAAATGGTATTTTTTTGCCATAGCTTTAAAAAGTAGGCGATGCTTAGTATGCCAGCACCTAAAATTGTACTAATTGTTAAATTGCGAAGTAAAAATAGGTGGTGTCCAGGGCTGAATAAAGGTGAAATAACATCAACACTTTCGTTGAGACGCCAAGTAATTTCGCTAACAAATATGGTAATAACTAAAATAGAAAAATAACTTAAAATACCAACGAGTAGGTTATTCTCAAGTTTAATTAATAAGGGTCGCAGAATGCAGAGGGTAAGTACACTTGTTAGTGCAACCCATTGCATGAATAGGGAAATGTTTGCGAAGTCAGAGAGTAAATTGTGAATGACATAGGGCCAGTGATAATGATGACTACTCAATGGTGCCAATGTAAGGACTATCGCAAGTAATTCTGCTAATAGTACGGTTAGAAAAAGAATGCGGACGTTACAAAAATTAGGTAAAAATAGGTTTTTTTGCATGGCGGTTAATCATGAGTTTGCTAGTAAACGTTTAGGCGCAATACGTCCATCTTCTAAGATTGTGCCGATGCCTATAAATTGTCGTGTTTCGTCAGCATATTGAGCAAATAATTTGACCCAACCTTCTGTCGGTGCGTGCGCAATTTGTACGGCTTGGCCTTGGCGTACATAGTGAATATAATCACCGACTAATGTGACAGTGGGTAAATGGGGCAGAGCATCTTCCATGGGAATCAGTTGTGCGTCCAATGTTTCAACACTTTGTTGTGCATAGGTTTCTAGGGTTTCAAAGCCTATCATTTGATTGTAGTGACTGACGCTTAGCCTACGCAACAGGCTCACATGCGCACCACATCCAAGTGTATTGCCCATATCTTCTGCCAATGTGCGAATGTAGGTGCCTTTTGAGCAGTGAACTGTCAAGGATAGGTAGTTATCAGTAAAGTCGTGTTGCGTGATTGAGAATATGGTGAGGTTACGCGATTGTCTTTCAACGATTTTACCTTGACGCGCTAGTTTGTATAATGCTTGCCCTTGATGTTTTAGCGCAGAATACATGGGGGGAATTTGTTCAATGTCTCCAGTAAATTGTTGTATTACTTTGTCGATTTGATCTTGAGTAATGTTATCTGTGGAATAAGTTGAAATAACGTCTCCTTCAGCATCACCCGTTGTTGTTGTTGTGCCTAAGGTAAATACCGTTTGGTATTGTTTGTCTGCACCTAGTAAAAAACCTGCAATTTTAGTGGCTTCTCCAAAACAAATGGGGAGTAAACCACTGGCAAGGTTATCTAAACTCCCCGTATGCCCTGCTTTTTTAGCTTGAAATAGATGTTTAACTCGTTGCAAAGCTTTATTGGAGCTGATGTCCGTGGGCTTATCTAATAATAAAATGCCATGAACATCCCGCCCTTTTCTTGTTCTAGCCATAGTCAATCCGTTTTTTCTGGGGGGAGTACGGAGTCTATCAAGGCAGATAAACGCATAGCTTCTTCAATGGTATTGTCGTAATAGAACGTTAATTTTGGGGTGGTTCGCAGCGTCAATTGTTGGGATAGGTGATAACGCAACATGCTGGCAGATTCATTGAGTTTATCAACCACCTCTTTTACTGTTAACTCTCCACCTAACAGGCTGACATACACTTTAGCTTGTTTGAAGTCAGGAGATACGTCTATTTCAGAAATGCTTATCATGCCTGATAAACGGATTTCCCGACTGATTATGATCGCTAGTTCTTTTTGGATAAGCGTGTTTACTCGTTGAACACGACTAAATTCTTTTGGCATAATTAAGTTATTTTTTTATAAGAAGCAGGGGTTTCCTGCAAAGTGAGATTGAATTTTCAAACGTTACGAACGGGTTATTCTTTCGACACGTAGAGCCTTCAAGGAGTGCAAAATTTATTTTGCAAAAATAGCAAGTCTTATTTACCTGCAACCGTCATCTTTTCAATTAAAATAGACCCAGTCCGGATATTACTTCTAGTTTCTAAGTCTTTTCCTACCGCTTGAATATTTTGAAACATGTCAGCTAAATTGCTTGCAATTGTCACTTCTTGAATAGGATATTGAATTTCACCTTGTTCAACCCAAAATCCAGCCATGCCACGAGAATAATCGCCAGTAATCAAATTAATGCCCATGCCCATGAGTTCAGTGGCCAAAATACCTGTATCCATTTGATGCAACAAAGTAGGTAAATCTTCAACGGTCCCTGCCAGCGTTAAATTATGTACACCGCCAGCATTTCCCGTTGTTTGCATCCCTAATTTACGCGCACTATAACTGTTCAACACATATCCTTTGATGACACCGTTGCTTACAATCTCGCGTTGTTGGGGATTTACACCTTCATTATCAAAGGCGGCACTTCCCCAACCTTTTGTTAAATAAGGATTTTCATCTATCTGTATTTGAGATGAAAACACTTGTTTTTCAAGTGAATGACCAAGAAAAGAGGTTTTACGATACAGTTGATGACCACTGATAGCTTGGATAAAATGTCCCAATAAGCTGGTGGCTACTTGAGCACTGAAAATTACTGGATAAATGTTTGTAGGCACTGTTTTTGGACTTAATCTTTGCAAAGCTCGCTGTGCTGCTTGTTGACCCACAGCAGAGGCAGATTCCAAATCATTAAAATCATGTGCGACTGTGTACCAATGATCACGCTGCATTTCATCGTTTTGGCGAGCAATGATATTACATCCCAAATTGTAGCTACTGGCAATACGATGACCTATAAATCCATGACTGTTGGCATAAATGGTGAGACCTTCTCCTGCATTACTTTTGACACCATTGGGTTGCAACAATTGTGGATTAACTGCCACAGCATGCTCTTCACAAATAAAAGCTTGTTCTATGAGTTTTTCTTGGGATAAAGGATGCGGATGGTGTAAATATAAATCAGGAAACTCTGTAGCCATCAGTTGTGCATCAGCCAAACCATTATACTCATCTGCTATGGTATATTGAGCAATATCACAGGCAGCTTGAATTGTTTTAGTAATGGCAACATCACTCAAATCATTTGTACTAGCGGTTCCTTTTTGACAGCCAAAATAAACAGTAATATTTAAATGCTTATTATAATGATATTGAATTGTTTCAACTTTTGCCTGGCGTACAGAGGTTGATAATCCTTTGCTTACACTGAGAAAGATTTCAGCATTGTTTACATTTTTGCGTTTTATTTCAGCAAGAATCTTGGTGGCATATTGTTTTAAGTCATCAATTTGATGAATTAAATTAAAATCAGTAGTAGACATGGATTACCAACAACTATCTTCGCCCATTTCTTCATGAGATTTTTTTAATTGTCCTTTTGCATAAGAACGTTTATTACCCGCTTGATCTATAGTAAACCTGACACAGTATTCATCGTCTGTTTGAGCGCCATTAGCATTTGCTATCAGTAAAAATGTTTTTTTGACATTAGATGGGCCTGTTGTTAGCGTGTAATAATTTTCATTAACTTGACTTCCTGTGGTATGGGGTTGTTTAGAGTAATAAGTTCCCCCTTTTATAGGAAACCCTTTCTGCTCTGCTCTTAAACCAGCAAGCGAAGTATACTGATTGTTATCTGAAAAAAACGTTTCTTGATGTTGACTTAATTCGCTCAATGAAACAATCGCATCAGTACGTTTAGACTTTCTCATTTGCTCTAAAAAATGAGGTAACGCAAAGGTTGTCAAAATAGCAATAATCATCATGGCAACAACTAATTCAATCAAAGTAAACCCTTTTACTTTTCTCATTATACAATCTCCACTGTCTAAAAAAATAAAAAGAAACCAAGTTTTGAGCTTGGCTTCTTTTAAATAATACTCACTCAATTCCTGCTACAAGAATAATCGTTGATATTTATAACACTAAGTTATTCTTGTGTCCAGAATAGAGGAAAAAGTTCATCCCAGCGCAGATTAAAGTTATCAAGCGAATCTCTCAAAGTCCCTAAATCATCAGTTAGTAAGCCAATATTCCCACCTTTTGTGAAAACAGCAACGGGATCAGAGACCATACCTGTACGTAATTGCATTGAACGATCTGAACTACCTAACACTTCTCCATCATCGTTATCATTGTCTTTATCTAAATTATAGGCAACACTACCATCTTCAATATTCAAGGCATACAAACGGCTGATACCTTCTTCTGGTACAGAACAGGCATCTGCCCCAACTTGCCTATCTTCAGGTGGAGGTTCAAATGTGACAAAGAAGACAATACCTTTTAAAACAATTGGAGCACTTAAACCTTTTTCCCCAGAATTAGGTAAATTGATATACCAACCATATTTCCCTTCTTCACCCGTAGCATCAATAGTTGTGCCTTCAACATGGTCAGAAATATCCATTATGTCATCTTGAGTAAGTTTCCTAAATTTAGTAGAAACTGTACTGGTGGGATCTTGAATTAATGCATTTCCACTGTCATTACCAGGGAGTTCAGTAAGTTGATAATCTTTGAAGACATAAAATTGATCTTGAGTACTTCTTCCTAAGGGATCAGGACGTGTACCTGTAATTGCAGTCACCAAGATATGCGTACCATCTTTAGACATAACCATTCTAGGCGGATAAAAGAAACGACGCCTGTCTTCAGCAGAAACACTGGCAAAAATACCACCAACGCCATCTTCCCTTGCTTCTAAGTCTATTCGCCATAATTGCCCATGCACATCACCAACATAAATGCGATCAGTGCTGCCATCACCATCATAATCCATTAGAGATAAATTTGAAGGAATCGCATAATCCATACCATTAAGCATTAAATCTGCACCAGAACCTGTGCCACTAACCCACCAAAGTAACTTGCCCGTTTCAGGATCTACCATGTAAATAGCATTTCCTACAAGAGAAGTCCCAAAATTTTCATCTTGCAATTCATCATAGCCTCCAGCAAATATTAAGACGACACAAGGTGGAGCTTTCCCCTCTGGACAATGCACATTGGATAGAGTTAAACGAGGAAGAGACCAAGTTTGCCCTAATCTTTCAAATCCAGTTGTTGAGGCTTGTTCTTTACCTTTTGCATCCAAAGCCCCTTTTATTATCCATGATAATTGAGGACTCAATGGACGTGTTACATCAAATGAATAGTAGTTGCTACCACCCCGTCGCATCCCCATAAACATTCTTGCAAATTCTCCTTCACCACCTTGAGATTTTATTAGGCCATCACCACCATCATTTGTCCAAAATGTTGGGGTTCCATCCATCCCATAAATTCGTTCACCTTTGTCGTTGGCCATAATATCTTCTTGGTTTATCAACAATTCTGTTGGCAGGAATGACCATTTTTCAGCGCCAGAATCGGCATCAATTGCATGCAGTAAGCCATCATTCGTGCCAACAAAAAGGTAACTACCTTCATCTTTATAAGATAAAATACCTGGACTACTATGTAAGGGATCGGCAAAAAGCCACTCTCTATTATCACCTCGAACCCAGTTTACAAGCTTAAGTAGTTGCTCATCTTCCATATTTTTATCACCAAACCACGCTTTTGCCTGCTCTTTAAATTTCTTATCTTTTAACTTAGAGAGTGGTGTATTTTTGATATCAGCCGCACCCAAATAAGTATAAATAGTACGAGGTGAAGATACATTTGCGCCTGCGCCACCTTTGGTAATTGTGCTACCATCCGCTTCTGAACTCCAATAACTGAGAGCATCCTTTTTGATATAGCGATCAGCAACTGCTGAAGCACCTGTGGCATCCAAAATATCGCCCGCAGCACAATTACCTTCTGTACCATCACAAATACGAAACTTCTTGACATTACCATGCCACATTTGATACTGGTCAGGCTTGAACAATGAAAAGTAAACATCATTATCATGAAATAGGCTGGTTTCTGTATTTAGTGAAACAGAAGGTGCGGTAAAAGAAGAACTTTCAGTCGCAGCTTCAGCAATAATTGAAGTGAATGCATTGACTAATTGTTTTGAAGCTTCACTAGGGTCAGCTGCATTGGCTTCGTAGAATTTACCTCCACCAGCTTCTGCTAAATCTTTCAAAAACTTAACTGCACCTTTATTTTTTTCGGTGCCCTGTTTATTTTCAGTATAACCAACCAGCGATAATGTACTACAAGACACTTCTTGTTCTCTGTAAGTGGGGCCGTCTTCTATATAGTCGTAGTAGCAACTGGTCCCAATTTTTGCAGCTTTTTTGCCACTGCCATCAGCATAAAGCTCAAACCAATCCTGGCCCAATTGGAAACCAACTGTATGCAAAACTAATTTTTGTTGACTTGCCAATTTTTTGCTGTGATCACCTTCTTGCATAAACTCGGCAAGTTCAACGCCACAAGTTTCATATTTACCACGACTTTTACAGGCTTTACCAATCAAACTTTTTACTTTCGTTACTGCGGTATTACGTGTGGCTGCACCGTCTGTCAGTAATACAATATGACTTTCTTGACATTGAGATTCTATTGGACTTTGATACGTACCACCACTGCCATCTAACCTTTCATCTCGACATTCTTTGCGTTCAGTTTTAACTTGCTGTGGTGTTGCATCAGGACACATATATACTTCGCCTTCTGCCTCTAGACGAGATGGATCAACTAATTTTGCACCTATGTAAGTACTTGGGTGGCTTAAAAAATGATTTGCTCGTGTGTAACGATTTCTACCGAATGTAACGCCACCCCCACGGAAATATTGTACAGATTCATACAACGCATCAACAATTGGAGTATATGCCCCTGAAATTAAACTTTTAACGGTTTGTTCTAAACGTGTACGCACGATTATTCCTGTTGCACCAAGAGAACCACGCGTTTTAATTCTTAGTACCGCTGCTTTTGTAGGATCAACTGTAAATGAGTACGCATTTCTAATTCCCGAACCTGTAATAAAAAAGGCCATATTTTTATAAGATCGCCAGTCCTCTTGAGAAACAAGTTGGGTAATAATGGGCGTAATATCAGTTGATCGGTATTGGCGATTTTTGATCCAAGGTTCATTAATCGGCCAACTGACCGAACCTGTTACTTTGCGCCCTTGACTAAGGTTAAATTCATCATCATCAAACTCGTCTACATCAGGGTCTTTATCTGCCCAAATACGGAGAGCAGCATTACCAACAGAGCTTTTATCTGTCTTATTGGCTGTAAGTACTAGGTTTGCAGAAACTATTTCTGTTTCTTTATCAACTGGTACTGCGGGAAAACGAAAACCAACCGTACGGGTACCCGCACTATTTTGAACTAATTCAATATTACGACTGCCTAGGTATACTTCACCTGCAGACGAAGAAAGCTCTTCTGCATCATTTTTTTCATTACTGATTTGAGCCGTAAAAGTTTGGTTAATACAACCACTGCCAGGAATATTATTGACATCGTATTCAATGTAAAGTACGGGTGCCTTGATGGGTTCTTCATCATAAGATTTAGCGATCCGTAAACTTTTTGAATCACCAGTAATGATGAAAGACATAGCGCTTGTTCCACCACACCAACTAGAATTGTTAACTACGTTTTGTACGATACTTTTCAATTCTGGAGTGGAATAAATGGCATTTTCTGAAAACCAAGCGCTAACATTCCAATTAACAGAAGAAGTTAACGAAGAACGGGAAGATATATCCCCTTTTTTAGCAGTAAAAGGCGCTGCACTGCCCACATTTTCAGCTCGAATAGATAATTTTGTTGCCCCACTTGTTGCAACACCGCTGGTGAAATCAATGTAGGCATTTATTATCTTTGCACTTTGAGGAATTTCAACGTCTTGAAAACGTAAACCAATTTTTTGATGATGTGATCTGTCATCAGGATCACCCGTTCCAACAGAAAAAGTAATGTGTAATTCTATATCTTTATTACTCATTCTTCTAAAACCAGTGGTTTCTGTGTCAGAGTCTCTTTCAAAGAGGAAGACGATACCGTTTTTCTTTTCTACAGTACCATCACTTTCTTTTTTCTCTTCCCAATTAAGTTGAGCAAGCATTTTAGAAAGGATAGGTCCGACATCTTCTGTGAGCACCAAGTTACCATTATCATCACTATCAAGTGTATGAGCCTCAACATCTTTCCATTTTATCGGTTTTGGTTTAATGTCAATTTTTGCACGGGTAGAAAGCTTGGGCTTAGATTTGAAATCTTGTGCATTTAAGCTTGCCTCACCATAAATCACTAAATCTAAAGGTTCATCATTGGAATTGACCGAGTTAGTTTTATTATTGCCATCATAGTGTCTGAACTGAATATAAGCTTCATCAATTTCCACATTTTCCATAAACTGAGGCAACTCGAAGTAAGTACCTACAATACTTTCGCCTTTTGTTTTATGTTTACCCAAAAACATATTATTACTAAATTTAACATCGCCTGAATCTTTGTATTCTAGCGCTAGCGTTGTTGATGGCGCTTTTGAAGCTGTTACTTTATAAACTTCTTTATCAATAGACCAATATAAACGCAATTTAGGGGCATCAGCAGCGTTATTTTCATAAGAAATAGCTCCTCTTGTACCTTTTTTGTTACTATTGGGCAGACGCTTAAAGAGAAGAACGACATCACTTTCAGTCGTCCAATCATTTTGAGTAACAATGTCTTGTAAAATGGGACTAATGTCAGGTGTTGTAAAAATACCTTCAGCTTCAATTCCCTTAACATCCATCCATTGAACGCTGGGTAAATTTTGTTTCACTTCTTTACCATCAACAATAACAGGCTTACCTTCATCATCTAAAACTGGAACTTCTAAGGGAAAGTTAGTTTCTTTACTGAAATAATTTCTTAAGGTAGTTGAAAAAGCTTGGTCAGATTTATCTAAGTTTGGATTACCTGCCCCATAAATCATTAAGTCTAAAGGACTTTCATAGTTGCCTGTTGACATAAATGCAATTTCTGCACTTTCAACTTTTGCTCCACGCGGAATACCTATTCCAGAAAAACGAACAGCGACAATTGTATCGCCATCTAAATCATCACATTTCATATTAGCATCATATTCTTCGGGATCACCTTCACATTTATTTTGGTCTCCCCCTAACATTAATACTCTATTTAAAGTATTCCCATAACCAACAATGGTCTTGCCAGTGTCAATAAACTCTAATCCATCATCTGTTGCAGAAGATACGGCTTTTACGCCACCTAAACCTGCAGGTTCAACGTATTTCACCATATCAAGATCAGGATCATCTAATATCATTGTCCCTGTATCAATATCCTCTTCTGCATCGTCACTGCTGTTCATGATAGGAGCAGAAGTTCTTACAGGTACAACACCTGTTGAACTTTCCACCTCAGAAACGCTGGCATTGACATAGCTCACAGGATATAAAATTGGCGCATTAGTTTGATCGTTTTGTTTTGCGTAAGAAGGAGGAGCGCTTGATTTTGGCGTGTAATGTGTAAAACGCCCTAATCCAACATTGACATTGTCTACTCGTTTTAACGTTTCAAGTAAAGCTTCTTTTAAAACTTCAATTCGTCTTGTACCCGTTGGCGTACCATCAGCTTGTCTAATCTGCTGGCCCATACTACCAGAGCTATCTAACATGAATAGAATATTAGGGCGAACTTCTTGGGTAATTGTTTTTGCCTTACCCAAATATAAATCTGTATCATCAGCCCATCCAGGCATTGACATTCCTATTAATAAGGTAATGCCTATAGAAAGTATTAAGTTTTTGATTTTCATAATCAATTCCTTGTTTATTTTACAGCTATCATCCGACTCATTGATATAGTGTTTCATTAAACATAGTCTATTTTGGGTTTATTCGCCACTGCCACCAGGTGGATCTGTTGGTTTATTCTCAGGAGGAGGAGTTTCTTCTTCATTGACATTTGTTGTATCAAAGACATTAGAGGGAGGTTTAGCATGAGCGATCCCACCACGTAGAACCACTGAGGCTGGTGGTTTATCTGTACCAAACACATTAATACTATCCCCTTTGCTCACCACAAAATAACGTGCTGATTTAATTGTATTATCCCAGCCAGGTAGAGCAGGAAAAGAAGCACTTACGCCAGATACAAAATACTCAACCTTATATTTATTATTATCATCTCTATCAATGGCTACATTATTAGATTTTTCAATTCCGCCTTCATAAAGTTTTATGATATCTGATGTTTTATAAGACAGAGGCAGTGTTAAACCAACTTCTGCCACTTGAAAAGCGTGATTATATTCAGTGACATTGTAGGCCATCTTTGTTTCTAATTTGGTAGTTTCTATCACGCTGACACCTAACATAGTCAACACAATGAGCAGCATGAGCGAAACAAGTAAAACGGCCCCTCTTTGGTGTAATGCCTGAAGAACTTGCTTATTCATGATTAGTTCCTCACTTTAATAGTTGTTGTAAATAAACGATGTCTATAGCCTACCTCTTTGCTTAGTTTTGAGGGATTATAAGGATTTGAACCTTTTGGCTTTAAATTTTCATCCAAAAAAAATTTACGGCTATCGGTATCAGGAAGATCATTTCGTCGATTTGGTGTTCTCATGAGTAAAGTAACACGCAACATTTGTGCAGAAGGTGTTGGATTATCTGTATAATTAACATTACCTGAACCAGATACAACACCATAACGTATTTGCATATTTTGCACACCTTCAATAAAGGGCAATAGCTGATACTGACCATTTTCATTTCTCAGTGTTTTTAATAGTGCAAATCCATCAATAGGGTCTGTTGCTTTACCATTACCATTTTTATCAATCGCCCTTACTTGATAAGTAATGGGTGTTGCTGCAGAAAATATTTCTACAGGCCAAAGGTGATTCCTTTTTAATGCTGGATTAATTGTCAATACGGGAGGAGTGGTAGCAGAAATATTTGTCACTACATACACACCCGAACCAGCAAAGTCGCTAATGATGACAGAGCTATTTTCACTAGGAATAATACTATCTTTTGCTAATTTTACCGTTGTTTCTCCAATTGAAAACTCTTTCTTTATATCTGATTTAATTTTCTTAATATTTCCTTTTGTTAATTTAAAAGGACCTTCATTTATCAGCTCTTCACCCGCATTTTGCAATTTTAATTTTGAACCAGGATCAAAAAATGAAATAATCAAAGTATCAGAAAATGGAAAATTAGAAACTTTTGAGCTAGTATTAGGGTGGCTCACAATTTGCCCGTTATTTGTTCCTCCCAAGCCTGTTCCCATGCCTGGAATAGATTTTCCTGAAGCACCAAAGTAGCCCGCTAATCTTACACTATAAGTAATATCATCCAAAATAAAACGTGCATTTTCTTGTAATTGCGCCATTTCACTTTGTAGCGAATAAGTACGTTTACTGGTTGACATAATGGTAAGTACACCAGCCATCAAAATAAGACTGATGGTCAAAGCCACCATAATTTCAGTCAACGTAAACCCTGTTTGTCGGTGTATATTAATTGACCAAGGTCCATCGTTGTTCTTTTTTTTCAGCATCTTCATCGCGATCTTCCGCCCACATTAGGGTAATGATGTAATCAGTTCTACCATCACTGTTAATATCTTTTGCAGCAATGATTGCTTCTCCGTCTGGTAAAGTTGTTTGAATAAAATGACACCATTGATAAATATCATATTGCGTAATTTGACTTTCGGAACAAGAATTACCATCACATTTACCAGCCATTTTTTCAAAAGGACAATCTTGATCGCTTGGTAATGGAATTGCGTAACTGCCACTGTTTTTATCTGTACCAGGATTTGCTCGAATTCTATCCATAATATCATAGGCAATAAATACAGCTTGTGTACGCACATAAGCAGCATGATTGAATTGTTGACCTCTTCCTTGAAGTGCAGCTAACCCTATCAGTCCAACAGAGAGTACTAATAAAGCAATTAGCATTTCAATCATAGTAAAACCAGTGCTTTTATTATACTGTTTATTCATTATGCTTATCCTGGCTACAAAATTACATTTCACACGCATTACTTTTACACGAATAACTTGTACAGCTTACTGAAGCGCGTCCTACTGGAGAAATTTCTAATTGTCTTCCCAAAGGATCCCCTGCTTCCCAATCTTTTAAACAGATATTTAACTTAATAATGCTGCGGCTGGTTGCCGCATCAAGAAATCCACGTCTATATCTTATTTGCTTAATACTATTAGAAACATCTATCGTAATTGAATTATCATCAAACTCAACTTGCTTTGTAGTTGGTTCATTCTCTGGATTAGTTATACTGTCATCATCTACCCGAATTCTCCAACCATCTCCCCATTTTTCCCCAGCAGTGTGGGCTTCTATAACCACTGTTTCTGTTGGGTTGGCCACTGATAAACTACGTGCGTAATTAATAGCGCTTACAAATTGATTCGTTTTAGTTGTAATACGATTATTCATCAGCATATAGTACATACTTGGCACAGCAGCCATTGTGAGAAGCGCCGCTAAAAAAAGCGTGACCACTAATTCAATAAATGAAAAACCTGTTTGTCTTTTCATGAGTATACTTTTACCATTAATTCTTGGTATTTGTCTGCTGATTGAGGAGTAAAAGGCACTATTTATGAGATAGCCGTAGAATTTATTATACTAGGTACTGATGAATTTAGTGTAGTAACTGAGCCAAGTAGCCCTTTTCTTTGCGCAATTATTTAATGACAACTTTATTTTCAAAAATTCATATTGTACTTAGTGTAATCCCTTTAGCCAATTTCAATAGCAATTCTTTCAAAACTATTTTTCCTAATCATAAACCCTTGCAATAGTAAAACACCTTGAGTGTTTAAAGAAATAATTAAATAAGCTATATTAAAGTAATACGCTTTTTCTCTATCAAGTAAAGACATTTCAGCATCAGCGTATGGATGACTGTGATAAATGGCAAATAATGTTTCTTTTTGCTCTCTCATAAGGCGCATAGCTGCAATTTGTTGGTATGGCGACATCTCAAATTCTTTTTTAAGATTTATACTAATATTATCAATGGGATAGCAAATAAATTGATTTCCCTTATTTTCACTGATCAGCCCACAAATTTCTAGATTTGGCGAAGTTTGCGCTTGCTGCAGTAACTGAGTAACCAGTCCTATAGACAATTTAATAATATCTTTCTTCATGATAGAATTTCAGCATATAAATCATGCTCATCTACATCAAAAATTTCCACATCCACAAAATCACCCACTTTCAAAGCTTCAGAAGAATTTTCAAGAATAATTGTGCCATCAATTTCTGGTGCTTCACCAAAACTTCGAGTGTAAATGGCTTCTGGCGTAATTTCGTCCACCAACACCTCGACTGTTTGACCAATTCGTTGTTGTAATTTTTCTTGACTGATTTGAGTCTGCAAAACCATTAATTGTTCAAGACGTGCTTGTTTAATTTCTTCGGATACAGGATTGTCAAACGTATTAGCAGTTGCCCCTTCTACGGGGGAGTAAATGAATGCTCCCACGCGATCTAAACGGGCAGTGCTAACTAAATTTAATAGTTTATTAAAGTCTGTTTCTGTCTCGCCTGGAAATCCTACAATAAAACTGCTTCTTAATACAATATTTGGACACATTTGTCGCCATTTTTCAATACGTTGTAGCATATTTTCAGTATTCGCAGGACGGCGCATAGCTTTAAGTATTTTAGGACTTCCATGTTGTAAAGGTACATCAAGGTAAGGCAAAATACTACCTGTTGCCATCAATTCGACTAAATCATCAATATGAGGATAGGGATACACATAATGCAAACGTACCCACATGTTCAATTCTGCCAATGTGTCGGCTAATGTTTTGATCTGTGTTTTTAAGGGTCGACCTTGCCAAAAATCTAAACGGTATTTCGTATCCACACCATAAGCGGCTGTATCTTGAGCAATAATTAATAATTCTTTGACACCGGCGAATTTCAACGCCTCTGCTTCATCTAAAATGTCGCCTATGGAACGACTGACTAATTTCCCGCGCATGGCAGGAATAATGCAGAAGCTACATTGTTGATTACAGCCTTCAGCTATTTTTAAATAGGCGTAATGACGAGGCGTTAATTTAATGCCACCAGGAGGAATTAAGTCCAAATGTGGATTTTCTTCCAAGGGTAGATGTTGGTGCACAATAGCCACAACTTCTTCTCGTTTTGCAGGTCCTGTAATGGCTAACACGTCGGGATAATGGGTCTGAATTAAAGTTTTATTTGCGCCTAAGCAACCAGTCACTATCACTTTTCCATTTTCAGACAAGGCTTCACCAATGACTTCTAACGATTCATCAATGGCCTCATTAATAAAACCACAAGTATTAATAATAACTAAGTCTGCTTCATGGTAATGCGGAGTAATGGCATAACCTTCTGCGCGTAATTGTGTGAGGATATGTTCAGAATCGACGGTCGCTTTTGGGCAACCTAAGGAAATAAAGCCAATGTGAGCGGTTTGATTCATGGTATAAAAAACAGTAAGTGAAAAGATAACATCAACCCAATAACTCTGTTAAAATTTACCAGGTTTTAGGCGAAAATAAATTTACTTTTGAGTTAATTAAGATGTTTAAATTAAAACAGATGCATTAAAGTCAGTATGAAGTAATTCAACAGATAAAAATAAGCAGTATAATAATTTTTAAGACATTTGTCAGGAGAAAAACAATGAGTTTTTGGGAACAATTTACCCAACTATGTACACAGAATGCAAAACGTTACAAATCCTTACCCATTCTAGCACAGCATGTGGATGTTGAATATGATAATGCTCCTTTTAAAGAAGGGGATGCTTATTGCCGTTTATGGCTAGTAGAAATGCGCCTTGCAAAAGGCGTTGAGTGGTTTACCAAACGTTATCCTATTGTACATTCTGCTGTGCGCTTTCATCATGGCAACAAAAACGTGACTGTGCCCTATTTGGCTGAACCTGAGTTTATCAAAAACTTAACCCAAGGTAATTTGGATAAAGTTATTCAGTATAATTATCCATTAACCTCACTTTTCCCATTTAATCAAGGACTTGTCGAGCTACAAGCCGGTTTGTTTAGTATGACAGCCAGCGACCAAATTAGTAAATTTGCTAATGCGCTAGGACGCTTTTCCAAATTATTACCCGTTCCCCAACTTTCAACGGTATTGAATTTGACTAATCCGGTTCATAGCGGAATCCAAGATTTATTTGATGTGGGAGAAAGCCGCCTAGAATTAGGTTATCATCAAAGCTTTACTGGCGATAACCAAAGTGGTGGTAGTAATTTGTTACAACCTGGTTATTTTGCCGCAATTTTGGCTGAAGATAATGCAATTGATAATAGTCAATTATGTATTGTCAATGATAGTTTGCGTGTAAGTCAATCAATGGATAACAGGGAATTCATTAAAAACAGTCAACCTTTGGAAGGATATAGCTATATGTTGTTTCGGGTTGAAAAACGCGATGATCAAGATTGGGAATCATTAACCAATATTAAAAGCTTGGTCTATCAAGCACAACAAGCCGTCGCAGAAGGTAAATTACAACAAGTGAAAACCCATGTATTACCCACGTTAAGAACTACTATTTTTTCTAGTCCTGATATTGCTAAAAAAGATAAGCGGCAAATGGTATTAAAAATTGAGGATGTTTTAAAAGAGTGGGGATTACAATCTGCCAGCGCTATCCCTAAACCTTCACTGTATGCCATTATGCAACGAGCAATGCCTAGTATTGACGCGGAAGCTGAAAATGAATTGAACTCTCTTGAAAGTTTGTTTTCTAACGATATTTCTAGTATTTGAAAGTTATGATTGATGGTAAAAAGTTAAGTAGATAGAAAGTAAGTATAAAGAATATTACTAAAGATAAACTCAAACTAGCATTGAAAGAAATATTAGGCTTCTTGCAAAATGCCATTTTTTAAAATTAATCTTACGAAATCAAGTAATTAAAAAATAGAGATGTGACTTTCGCAAGAGGCCTATTATAGTATTACGTTCAACAAATTCAATTCGGATTCAGATATATACAAAATTCACCAACTTAGTTTGTCTAAAGTATATATAAAATAGTGTACCTGTTATTAGGAGATTAATTAGTGCCAAGCATTAAAACGTTAACAAAGTAGAATACTGGAAATTCTGTCTCAAAAATATATAAAGTGGCACATAACTGTTACAAAGTCTAAGAATTCGTTATAATCTAATATGACGCATCTTGCGGTCATGCGCTTAAAATAACTACTCACGTAGCAAATAATTAAAGTCATATTTAGCTTGTAAGAATACATTTTATTTCTAGTCGTTTTTATCCCAAACAGTGGCATAAACCATGCTGACAAAAACCTTAGTAATTGTAAATAAACTAGGATTACATGCACGCGCTGCAGCCAAACTCGTCAAATTAGCTTCCAGCTTTGAAAGTGATATTCAAGTCAAACGTCAACAACGCGCTGTCAATGGCAAAAGCATTATGGGAGTTATGCTATTAGCTGCAAGTAAAGGCACAGAAATAGAATTAATCGTTTCTGGTGAAGACGAAGAAGACGCTATGCAATCATTGGTTAGCTTAATTAATAACCGATTTGGAGAGGAAGAGTGAGTTTGACCTTACACGGCATTCCTGTTTCCAAAGGGATTGCAATTGGTAAAGTGCGCATTATTGATCGTGATCCTATTGAAATTAATGAATATTTTTTACCCAAACAAAACTTAGACGAGGAAGTTGCTCGTTTTCAAAGCGCAGTCGATCTCGCACGTCAACAACTCGAAAAAGTACGCGACAACATTCCTAAAGACGCTTCTGCTGACGTTGCTTCTTTTATAGAGTCGCATTTATTAATGCTTGAAGACAGCTTATTAATTCAAGCACCAATCAGTATGATTATAGAGCGTCAATGCAATGCTGAATGGGCGCTTAAACTGCAGTGCGACAGCTTAGTCAAAGTATTTGAACAAATGGATGATCCCTACTTAAGCGCAAGAAGAGTCGACGTTGAAAATGTTGTTGCGCGTGTTCAGAGAATTTTAAGGGGTTATACGGACTTACCTAATGACCCTTTTGACGAAAATCTTACTAATGCTATTGTTGTATCAGATGATTTAACCCCTGCAGACACTATTGTCATGCAACACAGAGGCATTTTAGCGTTTGCAACAGAATTTGGAGGATTGACATCTCATACCGCTATCTTAGCGCGTAGTTTAGGAATTCCTGCTATTGTCGGCTTACGACGAGCACGACCTTATATTAAGGCAACAGATATTTTAATTGTTGATGGTTCAACGGGTGTCATCATTGTTAATCCTACTGATCGTATCTTACATTACTATAAATTACGCCAGCAGGAACAAAAACGTCACAAGGCAAAACTGACAAAATTACGGGAAGCGCCCACTAAAACATTGGACGATACCCAAATTACTTTACACATTAATATTGAATTTCCTGAAGACATTGCTGCTGTTAAGCGCGTGGGTGGGGATGGAATTGGCTTGTATCGTACAGAATTTCTATTTATGAATCGTCGTTCCCCTCCCGATGAAGAAGAACATTTTGATGCTTATGCGCGTGTAATTTCTGGCTTAGGTACGTCATCAACGGTCACGATTCGTACTTTAGATTTAGGGGCAGACAAACAAATTGATGGTGGTCGACACGAGCATTTCCTAACAGCCAACCCTGCATTAGGATTACGGGCAATTCGCCTGTGTTTAAAGGATTTAACTTTGTTTAGACCTCAACTTCGCGCCATTTTAAGAGCATCGGCGTTAGGCAATGTGCACATGATGATTCCAATGGTCAGTGGGCTACAGGAATTCTTTCAAATCAGTAATCTTATCAAGGAAACATGCAAAGAATTAACGAAAAAATCAATTGCATTTAATCCAAATATGCCATTGGGTGTGATGATTGAAGTACCAGCAATGGCAATTTGTACTGATTTATTTACTGAATATGTAGATTTTTTTTCCATTGGCACTAATGACTTAATTCAATATACTTTAGCAATAGATAGAGTGGATGATGCAGTAAATTATCTTTATGATCCTTTGCATCCTGCAGTATTGCGATTAATCAAAATGAGTATTGATTCAGCGAATAAAGCAGATAAACCCATTAGTATGTGTGGAGAAATGGCGAGTGACAGTCGTTATGTGCGCTTATTATTAGGGTTAGGATTGCGTTCATTTAGCGTTAATCCTGAAGCTTTTTTGGAAACCAAACAAATTATTACCAACAGTGATATGCGAGGATTATCCCGCTTAGCAAATAAGGTATTACAAGCAAATAATCGTGAAGATATGGAAAATTGGCTAGAATTGGTGAATGCAGGCTTAGATGAATAGTAGTTTCTTAACTTTGTGTGCTATATTGTAGTCATATTATTAAGCTTAAGAAAAACCTCCTGTCTAACAGGAGGAAAATTGGTAAGCAAGTAAGGAACTAACTAATGGCGGCATGTTCTGTAGCTTGTTTAGCCTGTAAAGCTTGAACCTGTTTTTTCAACAAAGATTGATACATTAACGTTTGCAATAAAGCGTATTTGAATTTATATTGAATTTGAGGAATACGATAACCTCTAGGATACAACAACCGTTTTTCCACCAACATAGTCAATGCTTGTTGTAAATCATTTTCTTCACCTTTCCACAAAGTTAAAATATCAGTGTAGCTAAATTCTTTGCCTAACACTGAGGCAAGTTGAATAACTTCTTTCATTAATGTTGGTTGTTGCTCCACAGGCATTAACAAAATATCATACAGTCGAGCAGGGATTGTTGGTGCTTCAGTGTTTGATTCGACCGCTGCCAATTGCTGATAAGTTTCAGCAAGCGCTTCAGCAAATAATGGAATCCCTTCACTATTTTCTACAATGATTTGCTTTGCTTGAATATTTAAGTTCCTACTATCGACCATACTATTAAGTAACATTTCCGTATCAGCTAAAGAAATCCGATTAAGCTGCAATGTGGTTATATGCGCATAATTAGGCCAAGGCGCCTCAAATTCGGGTCGAGTTGTCAACACAGTATACAAATGTTGCTTAGATTGAGGTTGTAACTGTCTTTCAAACAATAAACTCAAAAACGTCAATGTCAACTGATCCGCATACTGCAAATTCTCCACTACTAACAACGCATTACGTTGACTAGCTAAAGTTAACAACAAATCCAACAACTCCTCTAAAGTCTGTTGAACCTGAGATTCAACCGCAATAAACTCATCCTTCTGTTGAGCGACATCCACCAACAATTCTACTGTTGCCTTTAAATTAACTGCAGCACCATTAATTTGATTTTCATCAATATCACCAATGAGACTAGTCAACTTCTCAATCAATCTATCAACTGTATGAGAGCTTAACAAATGCCGAAACATAGTAACAATAGGATAAAACGGTTGATGCTGATGAAATTTAGAACACTGACAAGGCAAAATTTTAGGCGTAGCCTCACCTGACTGTTTCACATCCTCAATCAACTCATGCACCAGACGTGATTTACCAATTCCAACTTCGCCCTCAATCACAACTACCTTTGGTGTCCCATGCAATACCGCTAACCAATGTTGATGTAAAGAATTTAATTCATGCTGTCGACTCACTAACGGCGTTAACTGGGTATGATTAGCCTGAGTTGCCTGAATCAAATTGTACACCGGCAACTGCTCATCAACCTCATAAACAGGCCGTCCGACTAAGCGATGCGCTGACTCATCCAAAGGCCTACAAGCAAAAAAACCCCTAACCAAAGCATACGTGGCTGCACTAATCAACAAAGAACTATCTAACGCCAACCGAGCAAGCTGCTGCACAAAATCTGGCGACTGACCAATGACATCAATTTGTGGCAATCCCTCCTTTGTCACAGTAATAACCCTACCTGTGTGAATGCCAATTGCAAGTGGATGAACATTCGTCTGCGTCAACTGCCTAAAAGTAGACAAAATTTGCAACCCAGTTTGAATAGCCCACTGAACACTATCTTCATAAGCATAAGGGCAACTAAAAGCAATCAAAACCCCACTATCATTCTGGCGCACCACCTCCCCCTTAAACTGCTTCACCACTTCAATACAAATTTGTTGGCTTTTCTGACGTTGCTCATGCCACAACTCCACATCATCCGTATTCTGCGTTTCCCGCCAATGGCAAAACATCAACGTAACCTGACGTTGCTCTTCAATCAAAGGGTAAGGGGACAAATGGAAATGTCGATGTTCAGGAAATTGTTTATGAGCAAATAACGGTTTATTAAGCACATGCTCAGGATGAGACTTTGTTGTTTTAGACATAGAAACATCCTCCTTGCGCTTTAATATTTGACGGCAAATTTCATACTGCTCTAACGTATTACCTCTTTGTCCTGCCGTTGCAAGCAAATCCATTAAAATTTTACGTGTATCCTCTCGTTCAGGCTCTAATTCCAGCAATAAATTAGCCGTTTCAATTGCTTCAGGGTAGCGTTGGCTTTCTTGATAGAGCGACGTTAAACTTTGTAATGCTTGCATGGCTAAAGAATGTAATTTCTGTCGTTCTTCTGACACCCACTCTTCAAACATTTCCTCTTCAGGCACTTGAAAACCCTCTAAAAATTCACCCCGATATACTTCAACAATACTTTGCAGTTCTTCAATTGTCCTAGGTGGATTTTGAAAAGCTTTCTTTAGCACTTCTGTATCAAGCCAATAAGAGGACTTATGGTTAAAAGAAATTGTGTGTCGATTAATTAACAGATGTTTACCAAATCGTTTGCGTAAATAACTTAATGTTACGCGCAAATTATTTCTAGCACGTTCTTGGTCTTGAATTTGATGCCATAACAAATTAAGTAAATCTAGACGTCGATGACTGCCACCTGTCACCGCAAGGAAGTAAAATAGAGCTTGTGCCTTATGAAAAATATTGACAGTTTCGTCGTTTTGGATGATTTCAGGCTTTCCCAATAAAATGAGTTGTAATTCTGTGTTCATGAGCCTAAGTCCTTTTAATTAACTATATTTTAATTAGAGCAATATCTATACCAGGTGAAAGCTTAGAATAAACCCAATCAATTAGTTACAAAAAGTCGAACACTGTATTAAAAATAGATAAACCTTAACTCTAAAATGGGAAAAAATGAATGTATTTGCTAATTTTTCAATTAAATTAGAGGTTATTTGTATGACAAAATAAGGTTCATCCCATCCATGCCTGATTTTTAATCATATTTCTCTTACATACTTTTGATAGTAAATGTTGTACGGAAAAAACATCGTTTACTGGTTAAGTTAAGATAGAACAATTTGATTTATTTAACATTGTAATTTATAACTAATTAACATAATAAAGGTTATTTTATGGGCAACGTAAAAGTTAAACCGCTTGGTGTAAAATGTAACCTCCAGTGTCTGTACTGCTACCAGAACACTGAACGTGATGCTAAGAATGTGTATCATCGTTCTTATGACCTTGAAAAAATTAAAGCGGGTATCGAAGAAGGAAAAGACGGAGCATTCTTTTTATTTGGTGGTGAAGCACTGCTCATACCTAAGAAAGATTTGGAAGAACTATGGTCATGGGGATTTCAAAAATACGGGAGTAATGGTATCCAAACCAATGGAACGTTAATTGATGATGATCACATTCGTATGTTTAAGCAATACAATGTGGATGTGGGCATTTCAATAGATGGGCCAGGAGAATTGAATAATGTCCGCTGGGTTAGCACTGTGGAACGTACACGAGAGGCGACTGCCAAAACCCATGCGGCAATTGAGCGACTGTGTCAGGAAGAAATTTTCCCGGGATTGATTATTATAGTCACCGCCCCTCAAAAATCGGTTTCTGGAGCAGCAATAAGCTGAAAATTCTCGGCCAATAATGAGCGAAGTAATACCACATGCTCACAGGC
>JADGDF010000335.1 GCA_016745055.1 Thiotrichaceae bacterium
TCCGCCATCAATTTGATTCACTTATCGAAACAATAGATTTTATTTTTTCAAAACAAAGTTATTTTTAAGGGTATGAATGAATAGGAATATTACTATAATTGGTGGAAATAAAATAGGAAAGAAAAGGTGGTATGAAATCAATGTTCCTATAGCAGATAAGCTTTATGATGAGCACTTAAAAAATTTAAAATAAACTTGGTAATTATTTAAGTATTAAGGGCAAAATTATGGCCAAACCTTTTAGATTACTTGTAGAAAAAATGTCTGAAGAATCTCGTCAAAGAATGGAAATTCAAAAACGTATATTGTTGGCTGAAATAGAACAACAAGAAACTATTGCTGCCGAAAAAGCACAGCAAAACGCATCCACTACCGTTTCTTTTGATAGTGATATGTTCAACATGTTAGTTTCAGGTATGAAGTCATGGAATCAAACTTGCCAACAAGTTTCCTCCATCATGCGTTCTCATGACTTTAAAATCAATACATCACTTTACCTGAACTAATTTATAAAACTGTCTATGGAATTTTCTATTCAATATTTATGTGATGCAGCTGCTCATGCTTTATCCCAACAATCTGCTTATGAAAATGACAAGAAAAAGCTTCGTATCAAAAAAGTAAGCTTAGTAAATAATTCAGTTATCAGCTGTGAATTTTACCCTCATGCTAAGGAATCAGCAGGTATTAAAAATGAAGTTGCTTTTATTATGGGATTTTTTGCAAGCTTTTTTAGAGATGATTTTCGGTTTGATTATATTCAAAACTTTGCAGCGAGAGCTTTTGCAGTTGAACAAACTCAAGAAGTAGAGTTGATATATGCGATGTCAGCTCCCGATGTTGCAGACTTTATCGCAGAAGGGAAAGCGATTCAGTGGATAACAAATAGTATTTTTCAAGATAATACAGCAGATTATAGACTGTTGACAGCAAAAAGATACATTTCTCAATTGGAGAATGCTTTACGGGAACTTATTGATAAAGTTTTTTCAGAAATAAAAGGAGAATATTGGTGGGATAGTTTTACATCAAACATAAACAATTTCCCTAGAAATATAAGCAAACTGAGGAAGAAAGATAAGGGCAACACAAGCCCACGTGTGTTATTAGATCAAACTTATTTATCCAATTTGAGGGACATAATTATCCAAAATTGGCAATATTTTGACAAAGTGTTTCAAACTGAAAAGAGCATTATTGAAAAAATTCTTACAGATTTAAATGGTGTTCGTTGTGATGAAGCACACAACAGGAAAATTACACACGAAAAATCAAAACAGTTAGAAAATATTAGAGTTGTATCACGGAATTTAAGATGGTATTTTGCGAAAAGGAGGATATAAGAAAGAACAAGTTTTGTAAACTTAGGAGAACGAGTATGAA
>JADGDF010000336.1 GCA_016745055.1 Thiotrichaceae bacterium
AGCCTGTGAGCATGTGGTATTACTTCGCTCATTATTGGCCGAGAATTTTCAGCTTATTGCTGCTCCAGAAACCGATTTTTGAGGGGCGGTGACTATAATTCCCTGCAGATTTCCTGATAAACTTGGTCGTATTGGTTCGCGGAAAGTTGTTCAAGCAGCGGCTTGAACGGTGCCGCAACATCAAGAAACCACTGCCAAAGGTTGTTCGGTGAACCGGGCCAAAAGAGTTCAGGCGATAGATGCTCTTCATGTATTTTATTAAAACCGGCCTCCTTAAAGGCATTAGTAAGAAGCCCTTCAGTGCCAAAGTAAAATGGATTTGGCGCATTAGGTTCAGGCGGTGGCATTTTGACATGCTTCATCAGCGTGCCTACCAGACATTGAAAAAAGGGTTGTTCAAACGAGCCTGTGGTAGTCAAAACAACAAGGCTGTTAGCCTTCAATACCCGGCGTATCTCCTGTAGTGCATGAACATAATCACCGAAATACATAATACCTTGACGGCAGGTAACACGGTCAAACGATTCGTCGGCATACGGTAAAGAGAGGGCATCTGCTTGTTGAAAGGTGATGTTTTTGAGGCCCACTTTGTTAGCATTTTCCTCAGCGGTAGCTAACATGTCAGCTCCGAAGTCAGTTGCTGTGACATGACCTTCAGGACCGACAAGACCGGCGAACGTAATAGCTGGCTCGCCACTACCGCTGGCCATATCAAGAACACGCATTCTAGGTTGGAGATTGCCCGCCCCAATCATCTTTTCGGTCAAGGGGCGAAAAAAAGTGCGACATGGCTCATGCCACTTTCGCCATCCATTGACAACAGTGGTATTTGTCCATTCCTCTTCGTTTAACTTTTTGAATCGTTTAACATCATTGTTCGCTGTTTCTGTCATAAGTATCTCCATCTGTAACGCGGCACCATTTATTTTAGTGAATACCTAACATTCAGTTCATCTACTGCAATGGAGTGCCGCAAAATAACAGTCAGGTGCGGTGTAGGCCATTTGGTGCTGCTTTTGATCGTTCGAGTGCAGTACTTTGTTAGAACCTGTTTAAAGTTTTTTTAGAATGATAGCCAAAAAAGCTAGCATAACGAACTGTAGACTAGAATTGAGGTTTCTTTCGCAGTTTTTCCAAAGTCTTCGACACTTATCTAACCAAGCAAAAGACCTTTCAACAATCCATCGCTTGGGCAAAACTTTAAAGGTGTGCAGTTCACTACGTTTGACGACTTCCACTGTTGCTTGGAGTTTATGTTTTACTTCTTTGGCAAAAGGGGCTTCGGTATATCCACCATCTATTAACACTTTTTCTACACCAGACAATTTGCAACGTTCAAAAGCTCCCTTCCTATCTGTT
>JADGDF010000337.1 GCA_016745055.1 Thiotrichaceae bacterium
ATGGCACTGAGATCATCACTAAAAAAGGTCCTGATCCCCGTTTTGGTATGCAAGCGCCGATTACGGCGAAACTCAGTATTACCACCCCCAGTGGCTTAAACGCTGTAATGACCACAGATAAAACTGTGCAATTGGTTGGTGAGAATCCGTTAGATGTCAAGCAATTAACCACATATATTTCTACTAATGGTCGAACCAGTACCAGCGTCTATGAAGCAGGTAGTCGAAAAGCCACCACGACCAGTGCAGAAGGTCGAAAAACTACTACTTGGTTTGGTGACAAAGACAAAGTCACTAAACAAGACGTTCCTGGCTTAGCGTCAACCTATTACAGCTATGATGATCGTGGTCGTTTGACTCAAATCATTGAAGGCGAAGGGGAACAAGCCAGAACAGCGTCAATGAACTATGATGACCAAGGTTATCTAGCTCAATTAACCGATGCTTTAGGAAGAACGGCTCAATACAGCTATGATGCAGTGGGTCGTGTGACCACGCAAGTGCTGCCCGATGGTCGACAAATTCATTATCAATACGATCAAAACGGCAATGTTACCTCCATTACCCCACCAGGTCGTCCAACACACGACTTTGATTACACGGTGGTGGATTTACAAGAACAGTACACACCACCTGAATTGGAAGCAGTGGCTCAACCACAAACGCAGTACGCCTACAATTTGGATAAGCAACTGACGCAAATACAACGTCCTGATGGGCAAGTCATTGACTTTATTTACGATGCTGAAAAATCGCGTTTGGATCGTGTTGCATTACCTGAAAATGCATCTATTGGTTACAGCTATGATGACACCACAGGACAACTGACCACCTTAACCGCGCCAGATAACAGTACCTTGAGTTATACCTACGATGGGTCTCTGGCATTATCTGAAACCTGGAGTAATAGTAGCGTCAATGGCACGGTTGCCCTGGAATACAATAATGATTTTCGTGTGACCGCTATTCATGTCAATGACGATGCTGTTAACTATCAGTACGATAAAGATGGGTTAGTGACTCAGGCCGGGGAGTTGAGTTTAACGCGTCGTGCGGATAATGGTTTATTAACCCAAACCCAATTGGGTGATGTCACCAGTCAGCGAACCTATAACGCTTTTGCTGAAATGGTTCAGGAAACGGTATCGAAGGATAGTCAAATCCGTTATGAAACCCATTATCAACATGATAGTTTAGGGCGTATCACCCAAAAGGTTGAAACCATCGAAGGTTCCACCACCACCTACACTTATCATTATGATGTGGCAGGACGCTTGGTTGAAGTTCAACAAAATGGCACCGTCACAGAAGCCTACAGCTATGATGCCAATGGCAATCGTTTGACTGCGGAGACGAC
>JADGDF010000338.1 GCA_016745055.1 Thiotrichaceae bacterium
AAATCTTCCAAAATAGCATCACATATTTGAGGCAAAGCCTCCAAACTATCGCTACGATTCACTTTTCGCACTGGCACGCTCATCACCACGTGACTCATACCCGCAAATTCCCGCGCTTGCTTCTCCTTATTTAAAGGTAAATGGTTTGCCGTTCGATGCGCCATTAATACCATCACTGCATTTGCGGAGGGAATAGCTTCGATAGTTGGTGTTGCTAAATCAGGTTGTCGTTCTCCCAAAATGTAGATGGCTGCCAAAGGGAGCGGTTCGTTGTGAAATTACCATGCTGTTGTTTCACTGTTGTTGTCTTTTAAATCTATAAAGCGTTTCTCAGAAAAACTTAAAATACGTGCCAAATTATCTTCTTGGCCGTATAAAGCCTGAATGGACTTAGGCCACAAGCGCAGACGCGGATAACCGGGCTGTGCGAGCCAATGCTGATCACATTCATTCAAAACGGCAATATCATCAGAAAGAATAGCGTGTCCTAGTTTAGCAAGTGCTGCTGCTGTTGTCGATTTACCGGCTCCAGACTCCCCCACAATCGCAATAGCTTGCTCACCCATTTTCAGCACACAAGCATGAAGACAAAGGTTACCTTGTAGCCGCAAAGCACAGCCTAAAACTTGCCCCAGCAGCAGGGCTATCACTTCTTCTATAATTAAAACTACCCAAGTGGCTGAGATATGACAACCCTCAGCATCAATCTCAAAATCAAGTTGTCCATCACCGCGAAACCAGAGGTGGAAATAGGTACCATCCGCTTTGGATATCGCTTTTATTCCAGACGAAAGGTTCTCGACATCTGTTGATGATTGCTGCGATTCTCCATTCAATTCAACCCAAACATCGACTGGCTTATTAGCACTAACAGGGATTAGGCTCGGTAAAGAACGGTTAGTTTGTAACGTTAAACCATAAACTGTATATTTAAAAAATTCAGCAATTGCCATTTAAAAAACTCATAAATTAAACATATAGAATATCCAAAAAATAAATTATTCCATTAACATTTTTTCCTGTCTGAATCAGGATTCACAAGATTACAGTCATACAGTTCATAATATTATCCTGTTAATCCTTAAATCCAGTGAATCCCGATTCAGACAAATAAACCCGTACACAACTCATAAATTTTCAATTATGAAACATACTGATTGAACCCACCACCACCATCATTAGGATCACCAGGACTACCTGGATTCGTAAGCGTCAGGTCTTTGACATTACCAAGTTCACTCAGTTTTGGAGTATGGTACAGCTTTTTGTTCACAATACTATCAGTAGTCACTTCTTCGTTTGTCGTCATTTGGGACATGATTTTTTTCCATTAAATATTAA
>JADGDF010000055.1 GCA_016745055.1 Thiotrichaceae bacterium
TTTTCATACTCGTTCTCCTAAGTTTACAAAACTTGTTCTTTCTTATATCCTCCTTTTCGCAAAATACCATCTTAAATTCCGTGATACAACTCTAATTAAGTTAAATACTGGTCTATTTTTTTTAAGGGTATCAATTTTTCTCACAAAATATATTAATATAAAAATAATGTTTTAAGAATCAGTTAGTTATTCATATAATATAAAAGGTTAAATAACTGCAGTATACTTAGTATTAATCGATAAATAAATTTTATCTTAAATAAAATCAATTAGTTATATATATATAAATAATGCAGAGTCAGCCATTTTAAATTAAATGTGGCTTTTATTAACGGCTTGGGTATCTGATTGAGTTTTGTCGTTGGTGACGACATAGTCCGTCGGGTAGATGAGGCAACCCGGAACAGTTTCACTTTATGAGCTTTGGGAAAATCATTGATTTTGACAAGTTTGCTATGTGCTATTTCTTCGTCTGTCCAAGCCAAAGAGTTCACATGCTGATATGGTTTTTTGTTGCCCAAATCATCTACCTTACGGTTACTCTTCAATGGACAATAGTAGATTTTATTGAGCTTTTCAATAAACAGCATCAAGCTTTTGGCGGCATACCAAGTGTCCATCAAAACAGCACGAAACGGTAGTTTGCGTTGATGAACAATGTTGGTCAGCATATCGTGAACATGGTCAAGCTTACTTTTGCCATCGCAGTCTGGGGCATAAATGCGGTAGTCTATCATCAAGCCGTTAAGCTGGGCATTGACGTAGACACAAGTCACAACACCTATACCCTTGAACTCTTTTTGCATTACCACTCCACTGACGACGGACTAACTCAATTTTAAACGAATGCCTTTTGTCCAAAACAGTGTCATCAAAGACATCAGGACAGGTAACAATTTGTGTTTGAGCTTGTTCCCAAATCATGCGCGGCGTTATTTTCTCAGTCTTGAGCAAACGGTTAATTGAATCATGGCTAAACTTGTCGCTATGTTCGTCAAAATGAGTCTGTGTATAATTAGTTTGAGTAACCAATAAATATTGGCAATAATCTTTGAGCCTTGGCTTTGACCGCTCTGCTTTTTGTCGAGGGGGCTGTTTCATCCAACATAATATTGTCGCTTTTCCTCATTTTTTTACTCGGATTGCGTAAGTCCTAATATTGCGAAAAACACTTTCTTCTCGAAAGCGCTTAGCCAGTGAGCGCTTAGTCAGCGATTTATCTACGGGACAAAATTAGAATTGCTGGCTTGTGGCCAATATGCTGTGCCACTGCTAGGTTTTATGGTATAATTTTTTGATATAAATTTTTCTTTTCCCATTGCAATATTTTGGTATCCAGCTAACGTTCATAAAATTTTGTTTCCACTTGACCATATTTACATTGTTTTAGTTGCCACAACGCATCCAGGAAATATTGGTGCTGCTGCGCGTGCGATGAAAAATATGGGTTTATCGCAGTTACGTCTAGTACAACCCAAACATTTTCCTTGTGCAGAAGCCACAGAACGGGCTTCTGGGGCTGATGATGTTTTGGCAAAAGCACAGGTATTTAATTCACTTGCAGACAGTATTCAAGATTGTCATTTAGTGATGGGGACAAGTGCAAGGCAACGTAGGATTGCTTGGCCTTTGTTGACACCAAGAACATGTGCAGAAAAAGTATTGAATACACAAGAAACAGTGGCGCTTGTGTTTGGCAGAGAACATGCGGGTTTAACTAATGAGGAGTTAGACCATTGTCACTATATGATACAAATTCCAACAAACCCTGCATTTAGTTCTCTCAATGTGGCTTCTGCTGTGCAGGTATTTGCTTATGAAATTTATGCACAATCTCTAAGTTTACAAACGTTCCCCCCTGAAAATAATATACCTGATGAGCATAATCCTGTTTCTCAAGTACAAATGGCTCAATTTTATGAACATTTAGAACAAACGCTTATTGAGATCGAATTTTTTGATCCTGAAAAACCTAGATTGCTTAAACGGCGTTTGCAACGTTTGTTTAATCGGGCACAGCCAGAGCAAACGGAAATTAATATATTACGTGGTATTTTAACGGCGATGCAACAAAAATGTCGTAAGTAAAAGTTAAATAATGTTAAACTTTTTTCTGCGTAGATTAACCGTTTATTCAAATCCAATGATCATTTTAGTCGCTGGGATAAAAGCATGAGCTTACAAAATTTAAGTCTTTATGAGCAAGCTATTTTAGTACTTGCAGCACTGGTGTTATATACTTCATTTTCTCTATTAGTACAGACACGTTTATTAAGTTTAATCAAAACTTTTGCTTGGCAGGGTGCATTATTAGCTGCAACGGCCGCATCAGTCGCATTTGTTTCAAAACAGCCACACTTATATATTTCAGCCTTATTAACGTTCGCATTAAAAGCCATATTAATTCCTTGGATATTGCGTCGCCAAGTGTTTAAACTCAATTTGCATCATAATGTAGAATCACTTTCTCATCCAACTTTAGTATTGCTCGGTGGTATTGCCATTGTAATTATCAGTTCTTATGTTGTTTCCCCCATTGAACAACTTTCTTTACAAGCAACCCGTAATACCATTGCCATCAGTTTATCTGTGGTACTTTTATCCATGCTATTGATTATTGTGCGTAGCCAAGCAGTGAGTCAGGTTGTAGGTTTTATGGCAATGGAAAATGGTTTATTTTTCGCAGCGTTAGTATCCACCTATGGCATGCCAATGGTGGTGGAGTTAGGTATTGCCTTTGATGTTCTGGTTGCCGCGATTTTATTTGGGGTATTCTTTTTTCATATCAGTGAAAATTTGGATTCACTTGATGTGGATCAAATGAATCGCTTAAGCGAAATTGACCATCGTCAATAATGTCTCGTTTGTTAATTGCAGCTACGCATAAATCATCAGGTAAAACGACGATAAGTTTGGGACTGTGTGCCGCGTTGGCCCAACGTGGATTGCAGGTACAACCTTTTAAAAAAGGGCCAGATTATATTGATCCGCTATGGTTAAGCCAGGCGGCCAAAAAACCTTGTTATAATTTAGATTTTTATACCCAAACCACCGAAGAAATTCAACGTACTGTTGCCCATTACGCAAACATGGTTGATATAAATCTGATTGAAGGCAATATGGGCTTATACGATGGGTTGGATATTGAGGGGAGTAATAGCAATGCGGCGTTGGCAAAGTTACTTAATACATCCGTACTATTAGTCATTAATACGCAAGGGATGGCACGAGGCATTGCGCCATTATTACTAGGCTACCAAGCCTTTGATCCTGGCCTTAATATCGCAGGTATTATTTTAAATAAAACTCAAGGAACTCGTCATGAAACTAATTTACGCGCTGTTATTGAGCATTACACTGATTTACCCGTACTAGGCGCTTTATGCCGCAACCAAACTTTAAATATTGAAGAACGACATTTAGGACTGATACCCAGTAATGAGTCACATCAGTCCCAACAAAAAATTCAAACGATTGCTGATACAATTGCTGAACAGATAGATTTAGATCAAGTGCTTGCTTTAGCACAACAGGCTCCTCCATTATCTGTATTTTCACCAACTTCATTGCCTTTTCGAGCTTCTGACTTAAAAATAGGCATTATCCATGATGAAGCTTTTGGATTTTATTATGCTGAAGATTTAGACGCATTTCGTGAAGCTGGTGCAGCATTAGTTTTTATCAATGCCTTACAAGATAAACAGTTACCCGAAATTGATGGTCTAATGATTGGAGGTGGATTTCCTGAAACCCATATGGACACTTTGGCAAAGAATACTTCTTTTAAACAGTCTTTACATACCGCCATTGAAGAAGGTTTACCCGTATATGCAGAGTGTGGTGGCTTGATGTATTTAGCGCGTAGACTATATTGGGGAAAAAAAACCTGTGATATGGTAGGAAGTTTACCTTGTGATATTCAAATGGAGGTAAAACCTCAAGGCAGAGGATATGTCCAATTGCAAGAAACTGGACATGGACTGTGGCCCTTACCTACGCCGTTACAAACATTTCCCGCTCATGAATTTCATCATTCTAAAATCATTAATTTATCTCGTGAATTACCCTATGCTTATAAAATATTACGTGGTTCAGGCATTGATGGTCAACATGATGGTTTTATTTATAAAAATACGCAAGCAAACTATGCTCATTTACGACAAGTTGAAAACAACGATTGGGTCAAACGTTTTGTTGCCTTTGTGAGAAAATGTAAATATTCAATTTAGGCATAACAAAATAATGATACTCAAGACTAATCATGTCAGCAGTGATTTTTATAAATAATAAATAACAACAACTAGTACTCTGTCAATGTGAAATTGACGAGTACTGTATGGTGTGTATCACGCACTAAGAAACGTCTGGTGCGTAAGACGCACCCTACAAAATAACCTTATCAAAGCACTAGCTTTCTTTGGATGTTATTAAATTTTGAGTCTTAAGCTTATGAAATTTAAATTTTATTTGATTTCAACTTGTGCAGAAATAAAATCTTTTGTTTTGAATTAGGTCAATAATTACAATACATAATTATTTTATTGTTATTTTACCTATGTAAGTTTAAGTTTTATATTGAATATTTGCCGAATTTCAAAACCTGTGTAAGACTAAACATAAAAGCATAATCTTTTTTGTCGTCACTTACATATTGCTTACCCTCACTCACAAAGCTTGCATAATAAAAAGGAATAATTATGGATACGTCTACACAATCTGCAATACCTGACGTGCAAAGTAGTGCAGATACTCGCCGTATTGCGATTGACAAGGTGGGAATTAAAGATATTAAATTTCCTGTGTCTGTTAAAGATCGTTCAGGTGGAGAACAAAATACGATTGCTAATTTCAACATGTACGTCAATTTGCCTCATGATTTTAAAGGCACGCACATGTCGCGCTTTGTGGAAATATTGAACGAACACGAATATTCCATCACCATGCAATCATTTAAACGCATGTTAGTTGAGATGAATAAACGACTAGAAGCTCAATCAGGGCATATTGAAATGGCCTTTACTTACTTTGTGAGAAAAGCAGCGCCGGTCTCTGGGGTAAAAAGCTTGCTAGATTATGATGTTACTTTTATTGGTGAACTCACAGATGAAGGACCGCCTGTCATTATTGTAAAAGTTTTAGTGCCTGTCACGAGCTTATGCCCTTGTTCTAAAAAGATTTCAGATTTTGGTGCCCATAATCAGCGCTCCCATGTTACCGTCACTATTACAACTAATGGGTTTATTTGGATAGATGATATTATTGATTTAGTAGAAGAACAAGCTTCTTGTCAATTATATGGTTTGCTCAAACGCCCTGATGAAAAATACGTCACCGAACATGCGTATCAAAACCCAAAATTTGTTGAAGATATGGTGCGTGACATCGCGACTACATTAAATAGCGATGATCGTGTTGCTGCTTACGTGGTAGAATCTGAAAACTTTGAATCTATCCATAATCACTCTGCTTATGCACTTATTAAAAACGATAAATTTAGTTAATTATGCTAACTATCAGAAATAAAGTTTAAATCGTTTCCAAATTTTACTTTATCCAGTTAGCGCCGTTTAAGGAGTGCATGTTATTTTGCAACATAACATGCACTCCTATCGTATCTTAAACTTACCTTCTCCCACTAAAAAGCAATGACAGCGACAAGTTACGACGAATTACCCTATGATACAAACGTATTCCCCCAAACTCATCCGGAACAATTGGCTGCGTTAGCTGCTTTATTTGGCCTAAATCCACCAGAAACATTTCGTGTATTAGAAATTGGTTGTGCTGAAGGATTAAATATTACTGCTATTGCGCAAAGTTTACCGCAAGCAGAATGTTTAGGTATTGATTTATCTGTAAAACAAATTGAAACCGCACAACAATTAGTGCAAACTTTAAACTTAACTAATATTAAATTTAAACAATGTGATTTAATAGAAATTGACGATAGCTTTGGAAAATTTGATTACATTATTGCCCACGGTGTGTATTCTTGGATATCCAAAGAACTACAAACTCAACTACTTAGGGTTTGTCGTCAAAATCTCACACCTAATGGCATTGCTTACGTGAGTTATAACGCTAATCCTCACTGGCATTTTAGGAAAATTATTCGAGATTTAATGCTTTATCGTACAAAATCATTACCCGATGTAAAAAGCAAAGTGACAGAAGCCCGTAAAACCTTTAATTTATTGCAGCAATTTTTTCAAAATCAAGATCACTTTTTTAAACCTTTTTTACAACAAACGGCCGAAGAACTACAAGCAAATACAGATAATTATATTGCCCACGATTACCTGGAAGCGGAAAATCATCCTGTGTATTTTCACGAATTCGTTAATCATGCAGAACAACAAGGTTTAAATTATATTGCAGATATTTCTTTCTGTTATACCAATTTATTAGTTTATCCAACAGAAATGCAAGATTTATTCAATCAACTCTCTGAAGGTGAGCGTGTTGCAAAGGAGCAGTATATTGATTTTTTCACTTTACAAGGATTTCGCCGTAGTTTGCTTTGTCACCAAGAACAGATCATTAATGCAGACGTTGATAAAACCGTATTAAACCAACTTTATTTATCGGCAGCATTGCCACCCATGCACTCTCCTGATGATACTCAATTTCAACAAGCTTTGGCAGAAGCAACGTCTGGTTATTTGCCAATACCTGAAAACGTTAAAGTGCAAGCACCCAATGAGCAAATTGTTACGATTGAAGATACTGCCAGTAAAATTGCATTTACGTATTTAGCGAGCATTTATCCACAGCGCGCCACTTTTGGTCAAGTTTGCCAAACTGTTTATGAGCAACTTTCGCAAGATAGCACATTTAATCAACCGCTTGTATTATTACAATCTCATTTACATCAAGAGTTGTTTAATTTATTTTGTGTCAATGGTATTCAATTGCATACTCTACCTTTTCAATTTGCCAGTGAAATTTCTGATATGCCAACAGCAACATCGTTAGCACGTTATCAAGCCAATCAAGGACAGCAAAAACTTACCAATTTAAGTTGTAAATCTATTGAAATTGACGAATTATGCCGTTTATTAATACCTCATTTGGATGGCCAACACAGCCAAGAGGATTTAATTCATTTGTTTTTACAACAAGTGGCACAAGGTGAGTTAACAGTACAAATTGACGAAACTTCATCTCAGTTAGCGCTAACAGAAGCAGAAAAAGTACAAGGTATTATCAAAGCGGCTATTGATAAAAGCTTAAATTATCTTGCTAAAACAGGATTGCTTATTGCCTGATTAAATTTTTGATAAATACTGTATTTATGAGATGAATTATATGTGGGAGTAGGTTTGTAACCTGTTTCCAAACGTTACGAACGGGGTTACAAACCCCGTCCAGCTTATATAAATTAGAATTATTAACAATTAATTATAATCAAGTGATGTGATTTTTACGCGGGAGTAGGTTTTTAACTTATTTCCAAACATTGCAAATGCGTTTACCTATCTCATCCTTGGACAAACGTTACTACGATCATATCAGTTGTTCATTATCGGCTTGCTGTACTGCCTGTAACATTTCATTCGCATGCGCCAACGTTTGCTTGGTAATTTTGACCCCTCCCAACATCCTTGCAATTTCTTCCACGCGCTGTTTTTCAGTCAACGGTTTGATTTGTGTATTGGTATTTTGATTGCGCGTGGTCTTTTTCACTTGGTAATGGTGATGACCTTGGGAAGCCACTTGGGCTAAATGAGTAATGCATAAAACTTGACGCTGTTGTCCCAAGTGACGTAACAATTGGCCAATGATTTCTGCAATGCCGCCACCTACACCAACATCAACCTCGTCAAAAATCATAGTGGGTACGCCACTGGTTTGCGCAGTAATGACTTGAATGGATAAACTAATACGCGATAATTCTCCGCCAGAAGCAACTTTATGTAAAGGTTTAGGGTCTTGACCAGGGTTAGTACTGACTAAAAATTCAACTTTATCTGTCCCATGCGCGGAAGGTTGAGCATTATCCTGAGGTGTTACCTTAATCACGAATTTTCCTCCTGGCATACCAAGTTCATGAATATGGGCAGTAATTTTTTCGGATAACGGTGCAGCATTAGCAACTCGTTGTTCATAGAGAATATGAGTTACCTCCTGGAATTCTTCTAATACCACTGCAATCTCTTTCTCTAATTTAGCTACTTTTTCTTTGTAATGCTCTAGCTCTGCTAGTTGTTGTGTCAGTTGTTCAAAATAGGCTGGTAATTCTATAAAATTAACTTTATGTTTACGCGCTAAATTTTGCAATGCACCAATACGTTGATCGACCCAATCTAAACGTTCGGGGTCCATATGTAAATGTTCTGCATAATGGCGTAGCTCTGAAACGGCTTCCTGTACTTGAATATTGGCTTCTTCAATCAAATGAATGATAGGATTGAGTTGTGTATCGTATTTTTCGACTTGGCTTAAACTTTGGTTTGCTTGTGTTAAACACGAGAGCGCTGAGTGGCGTTGATCACCTGAAATAAGTGCCAATGCACGTTGACTATTTTCTTGTAATTCATGCGCGTTCGCTAAACGGCGATGTTCTTCCTCTAAGTTTTGAATACTGTCTTCAGTCAATTCAAATTCTTCAAGCTCTTCCACTTGGTAACGTAGCAATGTTAAATTGGCATCTCGATCTTGAACAGAGCTAGCCAGTTTATCTAATTCGTCTTGAATTTTTCGCCAGCGCTTATAAACAACCACGACATTTTGCAAAGCCGTTTGATCTTCGGCCATTTCATCTAATAATTGCCTTTGAATTTCAGATTTTAGTAAGGATTGATGGGCATGTTGACCATGAATATCGACTAAATATTCCCCAAATTGTCTCAGTGTTTGCAAAGAAACAGGTTGATCATTGATATAACTGCGTGAACGTCCATTATGTCTGACAACACGACGCACAACACATTCATCACTGTCAGCTGTATTGTGTAAATCATGTTGCAGCAGCCAATCTCTCATATCCAATGAAACACTGAATAAAGCGCTTACTCTCGCTGCTTCTTGGCCCTGGCGCACGACACCACTTTCAGCGCGTTCCCCAAGTACCAACCCTAAAGCACCAATAACAATAGATTTACCAGAACCCGTTTCACCAGTAATCGTGCTTAAACCTTGACTGAAATTAACTTCTAATTTGTCAACAATGGCAAAATTTTCAATATTAAGTGAAATTAACACATTAACTTACTTTTCTATGGCACTAAGTATTGGTTTAAACGGAAATAAGGATTGCATGGCGTAAAAGTGCTATTCTTCTTCCACCAGTGGTAAAGTAAAAGAAAATACACAACCTTGCCCTATAAGACATTCCATGCCAACTTGCCCCCCTAGTCTTTCTGCAACTTGTTGTACGATGGATAACCCCAGACCATGTCCATCTGTATGTTCTCTATGTAAGCGAGTAAAAGGTGTAAAAATTTCTTTTTGTTGTTTTTCACTCAAACCTTTACCATTATCTTTCACCCAGAAACGAATGGTGTTGTCAGGATTTACATCTGCCCCAATTTCTAACTTGGGAGGCATTCCTCCATATTTCAAACCATTACTTAAGTAATTGGCCCAAATTTCTTCTATCCAAGGAGCATAACCTTTTACAGTTGGCAAATTTTCGGGAAAAATAATACTGCCATGAAATTGTTCAATCATATGTGCCAATCGTTTTTCTGTCACTTGTTTTATGACTTCAGACATATTAACTGGTTTTAATTCAATATTAACAGAATCATGAACATGTCTAGTGGAACCAGCCAACAATAGTAGTGCATCAATAATTTCTACCATTTTTTTGCCTGACTCAAGTACAAGTTGTAATGATTCAATTGAGTCCTCATCCAGAGGTTTGCCTTCAATACTGTCTTCCAGCAGCATTTCCGTTAAGCCAATCACGCCATTCAATGGATTTTTTAAGTCATGTGCAACCGTCCGAGCAAACGTGTTTAATTCCACATTACGTTTTTCCAATGCCACAATTTGGTCTTTAGCCCGCATTTGAAATTTTCGTAAATTTATATGTGTATTAATTCTAGCGAGAACTTCTTCTTGTTGAATTGGTTTAGTAATATAATCTACAGCACCTAAAGAAAGGCCCTTTACCTTGTCTATCGTGTCAGCTAGGGCCGTCATAAAAATAATAGGAATATCTTTTGTGGTTTCTTCTTCTCTTAGCGTTTGACAAACATCGAAACCATCCATTTCCGGCATCATGACATCTAATAATATTAAATCTGGTAAGGTATACATTGCACGTTCAATAGCTTCTTTGCCATCTTCGGCGGTAAGTACTTTAAAGCCCTGATTACGCAAAAATTGAAATAGAATGGCAATGTTTGTTGGAATATCATCTACAATCAGTAGCGTTATTTGTTTCTCTGTAGACATCGGCTTCTCCACAATTTAATCTTGATTAAAACCTAATTTTTTAACTACTTTATCATACTTACTCAATAACAAAAAAGTATTTTACAATTTTATGAATGACCAAATATTTTCTGATAAAAGGCCGCTAAAGTCAGGCTATACAACAGGTACTTGTGCAACAGCCGCGGCAAAAGCAGCCACTTTAGCATTATGCGGTTTACCTATTCCTGTGAGTATTGAAGTGGAACTTCCTTCAAAACAAAAAGTGTTCATTGCCATTGTTGAAGTTTATAAAAAAGATAATAGGGGTTATGCAACAGTTCGTAAAGAGGCAGGGGACGATCCTGATGTTACGCAGGGTACATTAATTTCAGCTACCATTACTTGGGAAATGGTTGACAAAACACGCTTTTATGCAGGTCAAGGTATCGGCATTGTTACCAAACCAGGCTTACAAGTCGCAGTAGGTGAGCCTGCCATCAACCCTGTGCCAAGGAAAATGATACACCAAGCCATTCAAAGTATCACGCAAAAACCAGTAAAAATCACTATTTCTGCTCCCTATGGAGAAACATTAGCCAAAAAAACCTATAATCCGCGATTAGGAATTATGGGCGGTATCTCTATTCTAGGCACAACAGGCATTGTTCGGCCTTATTCTCGTGATGCATTAGTTCATTCATTAAGATGTGCGCTTGATATTTGTAAAGCAAGTCACATTCAACATCCTGTATTTGTTCCAGGCAATATGGGCAGAAAAGCAGCATTGCGTCATTTTCAATTGGCCTCTGAACAAATTATTGATGTCAATAACGAGTGGGAAGAAATGTTAGCCTATGCCCAATCATTAGGATTCTTAAGTCTACTTGCTTTGGGACACCCTGGTAAATTAGCTAAACTTGCCTGCGGAGATTGGAATACCCATTCTCACTATTCCCAAAGTGCAGTACCCTATGCTTATAATTTAGCAATCCAATTAGGCTACCAATTACCTGATGATTTACCTACAGTTGAAGGTATTTTTCAATCTTTACCTCCAAACCAACAATTAGGCAATGTACTTGCAGAAAAAGTGCGGCAGGCCATTGTTAAAAAAATCGAAAATCAATTTCCAATTAATGTGGTACTCACTGATACGCAAAGTAACTGGCTAGGTGCAGCAGGAAGTAAACAAGCATTTTATCCTTCTCAGTGAAAAAATTATATTTTTATTACTACACAGATTTTAGCTTCTAAATGTGCTTTGACGAATAGGACACCATCCGATGATAACATTTTACTGGTAAGCAAAATAATTACCTAGGGTGTTAGAAAAATTATTGATGTTTAATTTATGAGTAATTTACATATATTTTTCTATCAAAAGACACAGCTTTTCTTCTTGAACTTCTGAAGCAAACTGACGTATTTTTTCCACAAAAGGTAATAGTACAGGTAAGTTTTGAGCAAGTATTTCAGCCTCGTTCACAACTGTTTGTAACTCATCAGACATTGCAAGTGTATACAGCTCCCTTGCTTGCTCAGTTGAAGGCCCGATTAAATCAATTGTTTCGTGCTCAATTTCTGTAATTGTGTCCATACTATTTGTTGTTGCTAATACATCTTGGTATATCCATGTCAAAGATAAATGTTGTTGAATAAGATTTAACAAAGCATCAACATCAATAGGTTTAATTAAAAATGCATCACAGCCCGCTTCTTTGCTAAGCGCTTCATAGTTATCAAATACACTGGCAGAAGTAGCAATCACTGGAATACGTTTTAATTCGGGAATGGTCCGCATTTGTCGCACAAATTCAAAGCCATCCATAATTGGCATCACTAAGTCAGTAAAAATGAGATCAGGACGCAATTCATCTGCTTTTTCAACCCCTTCTAACCCATTGATGGCTTCGTAAATTTTAAATCCTAAAGGTTGTAGTAAACGCATTAACATTACGCGATTCTCTGGTTTATCATCAACAATTAAAACTGTCCTCTGAGCACCTTCAAAACCCGCAATTGTTGATTTTTCCTCATATACATTTTGTATTACTTGTGATTCTGGCAAAACAAGTTCAACCCAAAAAGTACTGCCTTTACCAAATTCACTTTCAACAAAAACCTGTCCTCCCATTTTGTGCACAAGTGTTTGAACAATGGTTAACCCCAGGCCTGTCCCTTCTGGATGGTAATATTCTGTGCCTACTTGATAAAAAGGTTTAAATATGTTGGTTTTCTCTTTCTTTTCAATGCCAATCCCAGTGTCCGCGACACAAAGGCAAACTTTACTGTCTTTAAAGCTAACATTAAAAATTATGCCTCCTTTTGATGTAAATTTAATGGCATTGCCCAGTAAATGTATCAAAACTTGCCGTAAACGTTTTTCATCTGCGTATAAACCAACGGGTAAACTGGTCAATGGTTCACAATTAAAAGAAATGCCTTTTTGTTTAGCTCTAATTTGGAAAAATGCTACTGTGTCTCGTAAAAATTTACCAAAGTGAAAATCTACAGGAGAAAGTTCTACTTTGCCCATTTCCATTTTAGATATATCTAAAATATCGTTGATTAAACTTAGCAAAAACTCTCCACTACGTTCTATAATGCGAACCCCCTCTTGCTGCTCTGAGCTGAGAGTTGGGTCTCTTGCTAAAATTTGAGCATAACCTAAGATACCATTTAAAGGGGTGCGTAGTTCATGTCCCATATTGGACAAAAAACTGCTTTTGGCACGATTAGCCATTTCTGCTTCTTGTTTTAACTTTTCAGCAGCCAGTGCTCGTTTTAATAAACGTTTATCTTCAATTTGACAGTAAAATGTGCTGGATTGTAACGCAAGCTTGGTGATTGACAATTTAGCAGGAATGATTTCACCATTGTGATGAATACACTCTATGTCCAGAAAACAAGATTCTCCATAAGTATCAATTGCCTGCATTTTTTGCAGTACTTGCTCATGGAATTTTTTAGCCACTAAGCTTTTTAAATGATGTGTAATCAAAAAAGCCAATGAATGGCCGAACATATGAAGCGCACCAGGATTAGCCTTTTGAATATATCCTTGGTGATTAATATAAAAAATACCCAATGGAGAAACTTCAAATAAAATCGTTAACTGCTGTTCAAGCGCTTGATAATTTTGTAAATAAGTATCTAAACTTTGCTTGAGATTTTTAACATGAAAACGGGTTTCTTGCAGTTGTTGATGTAAGGAGTCATGTTTCTTGGTGCTTACGTCTAGTAAAATTTCTAACTCTTTCTGCTGATCTAAAGCACAGTGAGATTGCATTTGAAAAGTTTGTTTTTTCTGGCGTTCATTAGCAAATAACCAAATCACATTAAATAAAGCAAGGTTCATAAAAAAACAGAACCCCCACTTATATGCTTGAAAATCCAAGACACTAATAACGAGGATTAAAATAAAAAAAAGAGCTAAAGCTAAGTGATGCAAACGCGTCAACTGCATTGAAACATTCCACAATTAAAAGAGAGACTGATATATTTTACTGCATAAATGTATTACTTCGGGAGGATTAATAAGCCAAAATACATCTTCTACTGCTTATTTTGTGCAATAAGGGTAGCATAGGTTTCACGAAATAGTCTTTCTAGTTCATCAATCACTTGTGCTGCTTCCTTGCCATGCAAAACATGGTCGGTCATTAAATTAGAAGTACTATCTAACATAGTGGCTTTATCCAACATAGGATAACTTTGAGAAAGGCGCTTAATTGCTGCAATCACAGATTCTTTGGGTGGGCGGGGTAATAATTGAGGCGTGACAGGTAGTTGATCTGCAGGTTGCATTTTTGCACGGCTCGCTAAAAATTCAGCAAATCCGATTAACGCATGTTGATCATCGTCCGATAAATGACGAAAAAGTTGTTGTAAATGTTTTTCTTTGGTTGTCATATAACTTCACAATTTTTGAGTTGTTTAGGGGCTAACAAGTATAGTGTCAAATTAAAATATACTCAAAACTCAGTCAACGTATCTCTCTAAAGTGTTGGAGGCGAATAAACCTAAAAAACTTCTCAATTCATCCAGTTGAGGACTTTCAAAATTCCATATGGCTTTTTTCATACTTGATTCATTATCACATTTTCTACCTGCTTGTTTTTGTTCTTTTTCCGAACAACAATCATACCTTTGATAAACATTGATCCAAAATTTGTCAAATTCTTTATCTTTTACCGTTTTACCTTTTTCTTCCACACATTTTTTCCAAGTATTCAAACAATCTGCAAAAATGGAATTATTTGATTTGATTGCTTTTAAGACAGTTTCTAATTCTCCACGACCATCAATATTTAAAATGTGACAAGCGATTTCTACATCCAGTTTTTCACTTTTGATAAATTGGTTAGGCTCACTAAGTTCTAAATTTTCATCAATGGTTTTCAATGCTTGGTTGATTAATTCTACTCTTTCTTGGATACCTACTTGATTAGCATCAAGAATAATTCCTATTTTGTTAATATTTTCTTCTTTAATGCGTTCCTCAAGTTCTGACAATTTACCTTGTAGCTTCGACAATCCTCCTAAACATTCATAGTCGTGAATGGAACAAACAGGAGAGTCAACATTTATATTGGATATGTTTAAATAGGCAATGAGTGCTTCAATGAAATATTTATCGTTTTCACTTTCAACAATTAACACATTTCCGCCCGACATTATCTAAATGTTCCTTTATGGGTTAGCGAATAGTTTAATTGTTCACCGTCTCGGCGTGATGCTGCAATTTTGTCTTTTTTTACATCTTTATATAACTTAAAGTAAGCGCCACTGCTGTCTTCTCTCTCAAATTGTACTTCATTAAACGCTTCAATACATTCTTTTGAATGGGTAGTGATAAATAGTTGGCAGTTGGCATCTGCACTGGTTTGAAAGATAATTTGCCACAATTTTTTGTAATTTGTATAGTGAATGCCGTTTTCGACTTCATCAATAAATAAAAAGCCATCTTTACTTGCCCAAATAGCACATAAGATTGCGATATACCGATTAACACCTTCTCCTAATGAAGATAGTAAAACAGGGGAATCTTCATTTTTTAATTTCAATTTTAAGATAACATCATCTCTGGTTGTTACCTGTTTTAAGGCAATAATGTTTTCGTCAAACAGAGTCAGAGATTCGTTTAAAAAGTTTTCTCTATCTAAATCAACTAATGCGCTGTATAAAATAGCTATCTCGCGCTCTTCACTCTTTGTTGAGCCAATGTAATTAATATGACAGGCTGTTGACTCTCTATTTTCCATGTATGATGTTATTCGACTTGACAGTCTATTGTCGATTGGAACTAATTTCTCGTCCCCATTAATACTAAATGATAAAGAAGTAGCAACAATAATGTGACCTTCAAAGTCAATTTGTTCATTAAATAAACTTTCTTGCCTGCTAAAATAAATTGCACATATTTTATTAGTTGTACTAATTTTTACTCTATTTTCTTTCTTTTTTATAAAGTCGTAATCAAAGTTGTATTTTTTCCTATTTTTGGTATTTTCAATTTGCCGACGCTTTAACATTCTAAATACACTAATAATTAAATCATCAGACGTGCCTGATGCCACCAATAACTCAACTGCTTCCAGCAAAGCAGTTTTCCCGACATTATTTTTACCTCCAATCAAATTAACTCTTTCAATACTTTCAAGCTGTAACTCTTGAAAGCACTTAAAATTTTCGATACTGATGTCTTTAATGAAATGATTATCCATTAGAATCTCTAGATATTTGGAGGTAAAATTACATTCAATGCAGTGTACTTTAACAAAAAAGTCTCTGTACAGGACATTCACTCCTAAGTTATTGATTTTTCATAGGGGTCGTAACCAAGAATCAATAACTTACAGAATCAGTGTCCTGTACAGAGCAAAAAAGTATATAATTAAGTTCACTGAAAATCCTGCCACAATTTTTCCACTTTCTGAATGGAAACCGGCATGGCTGTTTTCAGTTCCTGGGCAAATAATGACACACGCAACTCCTCCAAAACCCATCGAAATTCAACGAGTTCCAAAGTAATTTCAGGATGTTGCTCGCGATATTGCCAATAATTATCCCACAATGGTTGAAATTGTTTGGCTTTTTTAGCATCTTTATGCGGATCATGGGCAAGCCGTTCCAAACGCATTCTTACAGATTTTAAATAACGGGGCAAATGTTTCAATCTATCTAATGGCACTTCCTTGACAAAGCCCACATAAATTAAGCTTTTTAAATGATTTTTTATTTCAGGAATCGCAGGGTTGGCATTATTAAATTCTCCCAATTTTTGAGTTAACTCATGATATTCCTTCAAAACTTGAGCAAGCTGGTCTGCATATTCGTAAGCCATGGGCATTAATTTTTGTTTACCCGCACTTAAACGCTGATCAAATCCTTCTTTATTCACGGGTAATGGCTCAAATAAAAACACAGATTCAATAATCGTAACTAACATTTCTTGTTTTAATTGCTCACAATTGCCAATTTTTGTATATTGCAAACACAATTTGTGATTGATTGGCATTTGCTTAATCAATTTTTTAGTTGGCAAATTTAACCAGAATAATCGTTTTAATCCTTCATGAAAGCTTTGTTTCGCTAATTCAGGGTTATCCATAATACGCAAATTGACATGCTCTTCTTCATCAACCAATGTTGGAAATCCTTGCACATTGACACCATTAATTTTTAAGGTGACTTGCGCAGGTAATTCACCAAAATCCCAGGTTTTAATGTAATCTTTCTCTAAATGACTTTCATTTGCCACTTCCTGACGACAAATATCACTGGCTTTATCACCCCATTGTTGCTGTAATTGGGATAAATCTCGGCCCATCACCAAAAATTGATCATTATGGTCAATTAATAAAAAATTCATGGTTAAATGAGTTGGCAAATTATCCAGTTGCCAAATATCGTTTTTAATTGACTGATCTAAACGCTTATGGCAGTAAGTTGTTAACAACTCATGCAAGGATTGGAGTTGCATCTCTAAAAAATTGCCATTCTCACCAAAAACAACTTTTGGCACGGATAATTCAGTCAAAATATCCTCTGCAACATCAGGCACTGGCACAAAGTGCCTGCGAATAGACTTGGGTAAAGCACGCAGCAGAGCAATCACTTTTTCTTTTAATAAGCCTGGCACCAACCATTCAAAAGGTTCTGGTGGTAACTGGTTTAATAACGTTACGGGCACTTCAATGGTCACACCATCACGTTCATGATTGGGTTCAAAATGATAGCTTAATGGCAGTTTTACGCCATTAATTAGCATATAATCAGGAAAATCATTGACTGTCACCCGATCTCCCTCTGCTTGCATTAAATCTTCACGTTGCAAAAATAGTAATTTGGGGTTGTCAGTTTCAGCCTGCTTTAACCAGGTTTCAAAGGCTTTGCCATTGTAAATACCTTCTGGAATCAAACGATTGTAAAATTCAAAAACTTGATCGTCATCCACTAAAATATTTTGCTTACGGGCTTTATGTTCTAAAACTTCAATTTCATTGAATAATTCACGATTATGATGGAAAAAGGCTGCTTTTGTATGATATTCACCATACACCAAAGCGTGGCGAATAAATATTTCTCGCGCTAATATCGGGTCGAGTGGCCCATAATTAATTCTGCGTTTGAGTATAATACCCAAGCCATATAAAGTGACTTTTTCATAACCGGCCACTTGTGCAGTTGTTTTTTCCCAATGCGGTTCAAAATATTGGTGTTGACAAAGATCGCCCGCTACTTTTTCAATCCATTCAGGTTCTATTTTGGCAATGCAACGTGCATATAACTTGGAGGTTTCTACTAATTCTGAAGCAATCATCCATTTGGGTTGTTTTTTAAATAAACCTGAGCCTGGGAATAGAAATAATTTGATATTTCTCGCACCAAGATAATGTTCTTCTTTAGTTTTAAAGCCAATATTTCCGAGCAAACCGGCTAATAATGCACAATGAATTTCCTCAAATTTGGCTTCAACTTGGTTTAATTTCCACCCCATTTCTTTGATTAGGTTGGTCAATTGATGATGAATATCAACCCATTCACGCATACGCATGTAGGATACAAAATGTTCCTGACATAGTTTTTTCAATTTATTGTTAGACAAATGATGAACGTTTTGTTGATAGAAGTTCCATAATTTGACGAAACTCAAAAAATCCGAATTTTCATCCGAAAATTGACGTTGGGCAGTATCGGCTGCTTGTTGTGCATCTAAAGGTCTTTCGCGTGGGTCTTGAATACTGAGTGCGCTTGCAATAATTAAAACTTCGTTTAAACAGTTTTCTTGTTTAGCCCCTAAAATCATACGTCCAATACGGGGATCAATGGGTAATTTTGCTAATTGACGCCCAATTTCTGTTAAATTGCGGTTATCACCCACAGCTCCCAGTTCTGCCAACAAGGTAAAGCCAGCATTGATCATTTTAGGCGTGGGGGGATCAACAAAGGGAAATTGACTGATATCACCCAATTTCAACGATAACATTTGCAAAATAACAGATGCTAACGAGGTGCGTAAAATTTCAGGTTCGGTGTATTCAGCCCGATTGTTATAATCTTGTTCACTGAATAAACGCAGACAAATCCCCGGAGCAATCCGTCCACACCGCCCTTTACGCTGATCGGCACTGGAACGAGCAATGGCTTCAATCGGCAAACGTTGCACCTTGTTACGAATGCTGTAACGGCTGATTCTGGCAAGACCAGAGTCAATCACCGCTTTAATTCTTGGTACCGTCAAAGAGGTTTCTGCAACGTTGGTGGCCAAAACAATCCGTCGTTCATTGGCTGGGGCAAACACCTTATTTTGCTCACTCACAGATAAACGGGCATATAAAGGCAGGATTTCTGTATTAAACAGGCGATGTTTGCGTAAAGCTTCAGTGGTTTCTCGAATTTCTCTTTCACCAGGAAGAAAAATTAAAATATCCGCCTGTTTATCATAAATGAATATTTCATCCACTGCATCAATAATGGCTTCTTGTAACTGCTTATCTTGATTATCATTTTCGCTGGTTAAAGGATGATAAAACACTTCTACCGGATAAGTTCTGCCTGACACTTCAACAATGGGCGCATCATTGAAATGTTCGGCAAAACGTAAGGTATCGATAGTCGCAGAAGTGACAATGATTTTTAAATCTGGGCGTTTTGGCAACAATTGTTTAAGATAGCCGAGTAAAAAATCAATGTTTAGACTTCTTTCATGTGCCTCGTCAATAATAATTGTATCGTAGTTTTCTAAAAATCGGTCACTTTGAGTTTCTGCCAGTAAAATACCATCCGTCATAAATTTAATATAACTTTCGGAACTCACATGGTCACTAAAACGGACTTTATAACCAACTGCATGGCCAAGTTGCGTATTTAACTCACTGGCCACTCGGTTGGCAATAGTTCTGGCCGCAATACGCCGAGGCTGGGTACAACCAATTAACCCGTTGATACCCCGTCCTGCGGCCAAACAAATTTTGGGCAATTGGGTTGTTTTACCAGAACCCGTTTCACCTGTTATCACAATGACTTGATGTTCACATATTTTTTGGATAATTTCTTCCCGCCGTTCAGAAACGGGTAAATCATCTGAAAAAACTGGCATGGGTAAGTTATTAACACGTCGTTGTTGTTGCTGAAAAGAAGTCTGAATCTCCTTCATTAACTGCTCAAACACAGTTGTTTGAATGGTTTTTCCCGTTTTTAACTTATTTTCTATTTTTTGGACGCGTTGACGGAGACGATATTGGTCACAACGCATAATGTCGTTGCATACTATTTTCAATGCGGAAAGTTGTTCTAAATTCATGACACTATTATAGCATTGGCTATTTAGTGACTGTACCAGTAGACTAATTATTTTCAAGGAATTAACAAAAATATGGGTAATTTTGTATAGGCAAGCACAAATTTTTTTATCTTTCTTGATGACTCCCTTTAATTATAGAGTTTTATCCTTATATTTTTATCGTACTTTGGATACCGTACTTGATACGGTCGATTTTTTTATGAATATAGACTGAGGTGTATGGATGAATGGGAAAACACTCACCATTTTATTTGTTGTAATGCTTTTAGTTGTTGGGGTTGCAGTCAAACTTACTCAAAAAAATAGGATTGAATCTTCCGAAAGTCCTAAATTTTTTCCTGAATTGATGGCAAATTTGAATGATATTTCAGAAATTCAAGTAAATACAGCTTTAGAAAACTTTTCCATTGTGCGTCAAAACAAGCAATGGGGGGTTAAAGAAGTCAGTAATTATCCCGCCGATTTGGATAAATTGCATGAAACTTTACTTGGGGCTGCTCAATTACAGGTTATTGAAGCAAAAACCAGTAATCCTAGCTTATACAGCAAAATTGGCGTTGAGGACGTTGACAGTGAAGGGTCATCTTCTACCTTACTGACATTGAAAAAAGACGCTGAAACTGTATTAGCCAGCGTGATTGTGGGAAATAATCGCACTTCTAAAGCAGATAGGAGTTTACGAGAAATTTACGTGCGTAAGCCTGATGACAAACAAACTTGGTTAGTGGAAGGAAACCTTGCCCCTGCGAAAAGGCCCATGGATTGGTTACAAAAAGAAATTATCAATATTGATAATTCACGCATGAAGCAGGCTGTTATTACGCATGATGATGGGGATGTAGTCCATGTTCTTCGAGAAAATTCGGAAGACAACGATTACTTATTAGCTGATGTGCCAGAAAACTCAAAGGTGAAAACACCTTATGAGTTACAGCAAATTGCCACGTTGTTAGCGAATCTAAGCCTGGAAGATGTTAAACCCGTGCAAGAAGTTGAATTTGGGGAAAAGAGTGATATTAAAGCAGTGTTTAGCACTTTTGATGGTCTGGATATAGCTTTAAATGCAATTAAGGTTGAGGATACCTATTATTTGCAACTCAGTGCAAACTATGTTGAATCACCTAAAGGTGAAGTTAATAATGAGCCTAAAGAAGAAGCTTCTGAAGAAACTGAACTGCCTTCTCAAAAATCAGCAGAAGAAGTAAAAGCAGAAGTAGAACAATTAAATGTTCAATTTGCTAATTGGGCTTATGTGATTCCTCAATTCAAAATGAACTATTTGCTCAAAAAGAAAGCTGATTTAATTGAGCAACAGCAGTTAGATTTATCTCCAATAGATACATCTGTGCCATCTATGTTGGAGTTTGGCAATCCTGTGACAGTAAGTAATTAAGTTAATTTCCCTGAAGTTAAGGGGGAAAAGAAAAAACAAGCTGGACGGGATTTGTAATCTCGTCCGTTTGGAAACACATGACAATCTTACTTTAGTAAAATAGCCTAACTTCACCTAATACGACTAATCCTTGGGTTTTTTAGTATTCTCCGCGTTTTTCTTTTCCAGCCGTTCAATAGTACTGGCAATTTTTTCAGATAATTCTTGATATTCTTTTTTCTTTTCTCTTAAATTTTTCCGTAAACTATTCAATGTTTTCTCAGGTGTGGATAATTTATAGAGAATCAGTCGCTGAATAAAACCTGTAATCACAAGTGCTTGCTGGGTTTTCATCAATACACCCCGCAAACGATATACTCTGACTAACTCCTTTAATTTTACCAGCCGCATAATTCTCAGTGTGCGGAAAAATGAAATAAATGGCAAAATAATAATTAATATATCAATCCAATTGCGCTTACAGTAATCTATTTTCTCTTCTGCAATAGAAACCATCAATGTAAATTCAAATACAAAAGCAGCCCAAATAAAGGTCTGTACAGTAGAAATCAGTAAGTAGATTGCAGGGTGATTAACAATATCATCTTTCAATTTATATTCGACTAACAAAAGTGGCACAATAAATAATGCAATGACAATCATCGGTGTGCTAAAGATTTTGCGAAGCGCATCAAACAAAGAACGGTTGACTTCACTCCAATGCCAAAAAGGTAGCCAAGTGTGGTTAGGATGACTGACTGCTTTCATACCGATACGTAAAATAGGAATAAATAATACGATGCATCTAAACCATAGTGCTTTTCTTAATTGAGGTTGCCGATAAGCTAATCTACCAAGAAAGACAAGTTCTAGTGCAAAAAATACCCAAAGTAGAATATTTAGCTTTAAAATTAATATATGTATAACAACAGGAATTAATTGCTTTTCCATAAAATGGAACATCAGTGTAGCACCCATACAAATTAACGCCAACAACGCTAACCAAAACATAACAGGGGTAGTATAACGTTCAAAAATTCCCAGAAAATTATTGTTTGGTGGCGGAGCTTGTTTAATTAATAAGGGTTTTTCAACATAGGCTTTTTCTCCCAAAAGGCGAGAAAGAAAAACATCATAATTTTCAAACTGCTGAGTGATTTTCTGCGCGGTTTTAAAATTTTCAAGATGAATAGGTGTTTTAGCAGTATCAGAGGATTTTGCCAAACTAATTTTTGAGGGAGAATTTGAGGTAAGCACGTTGGATTACGTTTATAACCAGTTTTTTAACAAATGATGGAGTTACTTAATTCCACCATTTGATGTTTTAAGTGAAAAAGTTAGTAATTAGAATAAACAATTATTCAACATGCTCGTAAATGATTTGCTTGACTTGATCAGGATCACGTATGCCATCAATTTGAATTTCATAACCTGATTGACCTGCACTAGAGATACCAATGTAGCCAATACCAAAAATTCTCTGTGAAAAGGTTTGACGCACTTCGACATTTTTCACATTGCTGTGAAATATTTCATTAGTGTACTTGGATAAAATACCTTTGCGCAAGATGATGCGCTTGTCAGTCACCATCAAACTGGTTGTCATTTCCTTTATCCACCAAAAAAAAAGGGTAACCATTCCCACGCCAATAAATGACCAGCCAATAAACCATGGCCAATTTTTTGGACCCCAAAAAAGTATCCAGCCACCTAATATAATCAGTGCTAACCAAAAGAAAAAGCGTAGCAGATTATTTCTAAACATCGAAGGATGCCGATTGTAAAGTATTTGTTCGTTCTTTCCAGTTGTCATGATTCAGTTCCTTCCTGGGGTACTTATCGTTGAAGTTGCATGGAAGAAGCAATTTTTCATTAGCATATGACGGTGGCATGTTGCAACTCAGCTATTGAACAATTCTGACTTCTTGAATTTAAACCTTGTGCCTCAAAATCAATTACAAGATTCCATGCTCTTTCTGTACAGCATTTTTTACGACATATTATAGTCTAATTTTGCGTACGAGTTGATAGTTTTTGTATCAAGAAAGCCTGTGTGTTACTTAAAAAATAACTTTTAACGCATATTAGTTGAAATAAAACATACCTTTGTTTTTTGTCCATATGGTTCAACGTAAGCAATATTTGACGTTATCGTGGATAAGAAAAACTAGTAAGATAAATAACAAACTGTTATGACTAATATTTACCCTAATTATTTTGACCAAACTAAAGAATGGTTATGCGCCGCATTGCCATACTTTTTGACTAAGGTAGGAGAAGTTTTTTACAAAAAAACTTATTTTTTATTAACAATGGCCAAATAATCAGTGAAAGGTGAAGTATGGAAAGCAACAACTTATTGGCAACGATAAGGTTAAAGTTAACCTTGGTACTGGCAGTTTTTGCCTATTTATTCCTAGGAAGTAATTTTTTTTTGCAAGCAGAGGAAGATGATTTAGAATTTATCCAAAAAGGATTATTAAGTTTGAGCTTAGAAGAGTTGATGAATATTGAGGTAATTTCTGTTTCTAAAAAAGCTCAAAAATTATCTGAATCAGCTGCTGCTATTTTTGTCATTACCCAAGATGACATTCGCCGTTCTGGTGCGACAACCATTGCGGATGCTTTACGTATGGTACCTGGTTTACAAGTGGCAAAAATTAATTCACATGCTTGGGCAATTTCTTCACGTGGATTTAATAATTTTTATGCTTCCAAATTATTAGTATTAATTGATGGTCGCAGTATATACAATCCTGAATTTTCAGGAGTTTACTGGGATACAGCAGACACGATGCTGGATAATATTGAGCAAATTGAAATTATTCGTGGGCCAGGAGGTACCTTATGGGGTGCTAACGCCGTGAACGGGGTAATTAATATTATTACCAAAAAAACAGAAGATACCCAGGGTAACCTACTTGTGGCAAGGGGAGGAACTGAAGACAACACATTAAGTGTTCGCCACGGGGGAAAACTTGGCAAAGATGAAAGCACACATTATCGTATTTATGCAAAAAGCTTTCGTCGGGATAATTCTGCTAACACAACCCAAAAGGATGATTGGCAAGCTAATCGGGTGGGTTTTCGGTTAGACAGCGAATTGAATCAGAAAAACAGTGTTACCTTGGAAGGCGATGTCTACGATGGTGAAGAACATGACATCAGTTTTCTGGATTTACAACCTATTGAATCTGAGATTCGTGGCGGACATTTGTTGGGAAAATGGAGGCATACTTTCTCAAGTAATTCTGACGTAGAAGTCCAAATTTACTACGATTACGCAAAAAGAACAGTGCCTATTCAAAGTACAAATAATATTTTTGACATCGATATGCAACACCGTTATCGTTTGAATAAATCACACGAATTTCTATGGGGATTGGGTTATAGAAATATTAAAAGTAACATACCTGAAACAAGTGGCATGAAATTTACCCCTCCCGAAAGAAGAGATAATTTATTCAGTGCATTTTTACAGGATGAAATAACGCTTTCTGAAAATGAATTAGTACTTACCATTGGTTCAAAGTTTGAGCATAATGATTATACTGGTTTTGAAATTCAACCCAATGCACGTTTATTGTGGACACCTACAGAAGAAAGAAGTATATGGGCTGCCATTTCTAAGGCTGTCAAAACTCCTACTCGTACACACCATGATGCAATTGCTGAAATAGCTGTTGCTCAGGATAACAACCCATTTTATCCTATACCAAGTGTCATTTTATTTAAAAGTAATCAGCAGCTAGACTCAGAGTCTGTACATAGTTATGAAATAGGGGGACGTGAACAACTAACTTCTAATCTTTCGTGGGATATTGCATTATTTTTCAATAAATACCAAAAATTAGCAGGAGGAGAATCATTTATTTCAATGGATGAAATGCCAAATAGAGTTATACTTCTAAACCCTGTTAGTAATATTGCTAATGGAAAAAGTTATGGAGGTGAACTTGCTATTAATTGGCTTATAAGCGATGAAGTAAATTTACGAGCAGCTTACTCTTATCTTGACACGAAATTAACCCTCCATGACGAAATTATTTCCGCAGGTGATGAAGATGTATTTCAAAATGCTAATCCTCAGCATCAATTTTCTTTGCGCTCTTCTATAGATTTGAATAGTAATTTGCAAACTAGTATATGGGTACGCTATGTCGACAATTTGCCTAGTGACGTTTTGGGTCATGTCAATAGTTACACTACCCTTGATGCATCACTTGCGTGGCAAGCTTCCAAAAATTTGACATTATCACTCGTGGGACAAAACTTGCTTGACAAACAGCACCATGAATTTGGTTTGGATCCGTTTAATCCTTTACTTGGAGAAGTTGAACGCAGTATTTACGGACAAATACGCTGGCAGTTTTAATATTTTTTAGGGCCAGATAATGGAAATTAGGATAAACCACAATCTTCTAAGTATATTAGTAAATAAGCTCAAGGTAGGTTATAGTCATCGCCATTGAAAAGTCGTTAAATACAGATTTTTTAGGTAATTGGTTTATAATATATTTCTGGCAAGCAATGACGAACTGACACACGAAGA
>JADGDF010000224.1 GCA_016745055.1 Thiotrichaceae bacterium
CTTGATACCAGATACTTTCTTGCCTGCGTCATCACCTTTTTTCTCAGCACAATCAACATTCTTTACACTTTGCGAATTAACTATCAACATACTTGGAGTAGTAATACACCAGTTGCCATTTAGGAAAACCTTCTGGTAGCATTCTCCACTGACAACCACTTTTGAGTACGTACAATACTGCACAAAAGATTTCATAAAGTTCCACTTTCCTTGGACTAGTGCGTTTGCGGGCGCTTTCCAGAAGGGGTTGGATTTGTTCAAATTGTTTGCCACTTAGGTCGCTTGGGTATGTTTTTCTCATTACTTCATTATCTGACAAACTTTTGACTTTTTCAATGACTTTAAACAGGTTCTTAGCAAAACAAATTTTGCACGCCTGTGAATCTGCTAAAATATTATCAATATACTCGCTGCTTCCCAAACCAAATGTAACAGGTGTTTTACCATGCGTAAATCCATTTTTACCGAACATAAACGCTATACATTCAGCGACTACTTCAACTTCGCCAATCCCACAGAAGAAATTATTGCCGAACTGGGCTATACACTATGTTTTGAAACAATCGACTTTACATCTGATAAACCGATTGACAACATTATTGTGAATAAACTGCAAGATTTTTACTATCAACTTCTTCCTAAAATCAGCACCAACTCAGAAATCGCCAAACGGGAATTTATGATTGCACCCGTGCTACATGAAATTATGCTCAATGTAGATGCAAAGCTTAGTGTCGAATATCCCATTGATATAAATGAAAAGCTCAATGGCGTACTCAATTACTTTATCCAAGCCAAACAACAAATCGTGGTGATTGAAGCAAAAAAAAGTGATTTAGATCGAGGCTTTAACCAACTCGCGGCGGAAATGATTGCATTAGATCAATATGAACAAGACACAACACCCACAATGATTTACGGTGCAATCACGATTGGTGAAGTATGGCGATTTGCAATACTCAACAGACAACAAAAACAAAGCACCAAAGACATCAATTTATTTAGATTTCCACAAGATACCCAAGATATTGTGTCCATACTGCTTGGAATACTTAAGTAACGTCTAGCAAAATAACTCTTTCGTTCAAATAAATACGATTGTTTTCTTTGCGGATACAACCTAAATCAAGTAAGTACCGAATGACATCGTCCAACTGATCTGGCGTTAAATCAAGTTGTAAGTCGTCATAAGCAATACCTACAGTAAATTCTCCACCAGTCCTGTGATATAGCATGACCAACAATGCAGCAGCTTGTTTGTCCTCAATTTCAATGGTAGCTTGCTCACTGCAAAACTTGAGAAAGGATAAAGCCGCTACGATATTAAATAGCGACTTATCTGAATTAAAACCAGCAATAATTCCCATCAATGTAGAAGTGTTGATGGCACGCTTGCGTGACACAAACCGGGGATGAAATTCTCTAAAACTCGTTTACCTAAAAATGCAGGGTTCCGTCAAATTACATAGTAGAATTACCAAACCCTTCACTCACATCGGTAATGACCGCTTTTAAATTCAGCCAAATTTTACCCAATTTAAACGAGGAAGTAACATGGATGATCCCATCTTTCTCACGTTTGATAGTAATTGATTTGCTTTGAAAATCCACTTCATCAGTTTCGTACGGTTCAATATATTTTTTTAAAGACTTAAAATTTTCTGGTAAATCCATGTAACCTCCATTATATTCAAGACATCACTCAAGCCCAAGAACGTGGTTACTTTTCTTGGGATTAGAATATTGTTTAAAAGTTCTCTCATTCACCAATATGCACCACAATTGACCGATTACCGCCATATCTACGGTGTTCCCATAAATAAACGCCTTGCCAAGTGCCTAACGCAAGTTGACCTGCAACAATGGGAATAGATAAATGTGTTGCTGTTAGTGTTGATTTAATATGCCCAGGCATATCATCAGCACCTTCCTGCGTATGGGTGTAAAGAGGATCATTCTCTGGCACAAGACGATTGAGCCAATTTTCCAAATCTCTTTTCGCAGAAGGGTCTGCATTTTCTTGAATTAATAAACTCGCCGAAGTATGTTGCACAAACAAAGTACACAAACCTTCTTGAATATTTTTATCTCTTACAACGCTGGCTAATTGGGAGGTAAAATTGAACAGCCCCTGTTGCGGCGCATTAACGTGAATATGTGTAATTGACATGTTTTACTCCAAGCTAATCATTTTTTTAACTTATTAAACCATCAGCAAATTACTTAAACCTAAACTTCACATTTAATATTATACTCAAGACTAGTCATGTCGACAGTAATTTTTATAGGTTTTTCATGGCGCACAGCAAAATAGAGCGTTCTGGTTTTGATTCGCGAAAAGTACATAACTTGGTTACTTTAGATTGCTTTTGAATCCAATAATATTTGAGATAAATCATATTGATATTTGGAAAAATACAAGATTTATCCTGCAAAACAAGTTTCGTATTCCTACTCCACAAAACTTGCTTGCAAAACAACAAGTACAGTGGTATAAATTTTTATCTAAATCCTGCTAGTTAGCTTGCTAATTCAACGTCAGATATTACACAAGAATAATAATTATGATTAAACGCATCTTTGTTCTCGATACCAATGTATTAATGCATGATCCCACAGCTATCTTCCGTTTTCAGGAACATACTATTTATTTACCCATGGTTGTTCTGGAAGAGCTTGATTCTGGAAAGAAAGGCATGTCAGAAGTTTCGCGTAATGTGAGACAAGTCAGCCGTTTTTTGGAAGAATTAATTGAAAATCAAAGCGATATTAAAAAAACTATCGTTTTACCTCCGGACCCTAAAGGCAATCAAGGCCAACTTTTATTTCAAACAGAAGCATTCACTACTTCTTTCTTACCCGCTAATTTGGCAGGTAATAAACCTGATAACTCAATTTTAAATACAGCACTGGCACTGAAAGAAAATGGGACAGCCCAGCGAGTTACTTTAGTTTCCAAGGATATTAATTTAAGAATTAAAGCCCGTGCTTTGGAAATTGAAGCAGAAGATTACACAAGTGACAAGGTGTTAGACGATGTTGATTTGCTATATAGTGGCCAATATGTGCTTGAAGCAGATTTTTGGGAAAAACATGGTAAGGAAATGGCTTCTTGGAAAGAAGAAGGACGGACTTTTTATACTGTGAATGGGCCAGATGTAGAACATTGGTTGCCAAATCAATTTGTGTTTAACTCCAATAGTGATAAATTTGAAGCCATCGTTAGATCATGTGAAGGTGAAAAAGCAACTGTTGAACTTATCAAAGATTTTCAGCATGATAAACACAGTGTGTGGGGTATTACTGCCCGTAATCAGGAACAAAATTTTGCTTTAAATTTGTTAACCGATCCTGAAGTTGATTTTATTACACTATTGGGTACGGCAGGTACAGGTAAAACTTTATTGGCATTAGCCGCTGGCTTATACCAAACGTTAGACCAAAAATTGTACCGTGAAATTATTGTCACTCGAGTCACTGTGCCTTTAGGTGAAGATATTGGTTTTTTACCTGGGACAGAAGAGGAAAAAATGACACCTTGGATGGGTGCGCTTATGGATAATTTAGAAGTCTTGAACCCTAATCCTGATGCAGGTGAGTGGGGAAAAGCTGCTACCGCAGATTTATTACATAACCGCATTAAAGTACGTTCTCTTAATTTTATGCGCGGGAGAACCTTTTTAAACCGCTATATTATTTTAGATGAAGCTCAAAATTTAACCGCTAAACAAATGAAAACGCTGATTACACGGGCAGGACCAGGTACTAAGATTGTCTGCTTGGGAAATATTTCTCAGATTGATACGCCTTATCTCACAGAAACAACCTCAGGTTTAACTTATGTTGTTGATCGATTCAAACCTTGGGCACACGGTGGTCACATTACATTACATCAAGTGGAACGTTCACGGCTTGCTGATTTTGCCTCGCATTCTTTGTAAAGTTAAAAGTTAATGCACCAACTTTATGATCGTGGGTACAAAAAACTATTTTCTAACAAAATGTTATTTCGTCAGTTGATAGAGTCTTTTGTGCCCTACGAATGGGTAAAAACATTAGATTTTGATCATTGTGAGTTACTTGACAAATCTTTCCTTTCTAAGGAGTATGAAAAGAGGGAAAGTGATATTATTTACAAAATTCGGCTAAAAGGAAAAATTGCTTATATTATTATTCTTGTTGAATTCCAGTCTAGCACCGATAAATTTATGGCTGTCAGGGTTGCGCATTATGTTTATAATTTTTACATGCGTTTGATTGAATCAAAAGAAAAACCAAATAAGCTTCCACCAGTATTTCCTATTGTGCTTTATAATGGCATGGAAAGGTGGACAGCACCTACTCATATGACTGAATTAATAGAAAATAATGAATTATTGGGTGAATTTGCTCTAGATTTTAAGTACTTCAAGATTGCGGAAAATGAAATACCCATTGACAGATTATTAGAAACAGGCAATGCTGTGTCAACTTTGTTTATTGGTGAAGTTCAACATGATAAAGCGTTATTGAGACAAGCATTATCTGACCTACTTAATAAAGAAGAATTGCAAGTCATTTCTATATTATTTAATTACTTTGAACAGTTGTTTAAGCATGGCAAAATGAATGAAATTGATTGGCATAATTTGGATAAAGTAAGAACTCAGCAGGAGATTAATATGTTTTTAGAAAGTATGAAAGTCAGTGATGAAAAAGTTTACCAAAAGGCTTGGACAAAGGGCAGAACAGAAGGGTTTATTGAAGGTGAACACAAAGGTGAACACAAAGGTATATTAAAAACGGCTAAAGCTATGTTGGAAGAAGGGACAGAAATTTCTTTCATTGCTAAAGTGACAGGGCTTTCTATTGAAGAAATTGAACGTTTAAGACACTAAAATTAAGCGTGTAAACATAATTATTTTTCTCTTCATTAGAGTTGTATCACGGAATTTAAGATGGTATTTTGCGAAAAGGAGGATATAAGAAAGAACAAGTTTTGTAAACTTAGGAGAACGAGTATGAAAA
>JADGDF010000056.1 GCA_016745055.1 Thiotrichaceae bacterium
TGCATTTTCATACTCGTTCTCCTAAGTTTACAAAACTTGTTCTTTCTTATATCCTCCTTTTCGCAAAATACCATCTTAAATTCCGTGATACAACTCTACAGAAGTCAGTACCATTTAGGTGTGGATTATGGTCTATCAGAATCCAATGTATGTAGGACAATCCAAAAGATAGAAAACAAGCTAATGAGAAGTGGTAAATTTAGTTTATCAGGTGGTGAACATGAGTGTATAGTTGTTGATGCGACAGAACAAGAGATTGAAAGGCCAAAGAGGCGACAAAGAATTCATTACAGAAGATACCATGCTTGTTGCCAAATCCCATTTAAAAAACTAAGCTTTGCCCTTTGACTGAGGAACAAAAACAGGCTAACCGCCAACTGGCTAAAATCCGTATTATTGTCGAACACGTTATACGGGCACTTAAAATCTTCAAAATTCTTGCCTTTCGTTACCGAAACCGTCGTAAACGTTTTGCGCTTCGCTTCAACCTTATTGCTGCTATATACAACAAATTAATTATTTAATTCTTAACAACTTATTTTGCAAGAGGTCTAATATTAGTAGAGTCGGAAGTTTTTTTGAAATGATAAAAAAACGATTTTTTGTAAACTAAATTTATTTAGGGATGTAGTCATTAAGTTATAACAATTTTTTAAGGCAGCTTTTCTTTAAAAACTTTTAATCAGATTGAAATTTGGTACATGAAGAAGTGAAAACTAGTTCTGTTTTAATGGAACATTTGTTAAACTCACAAGTATATATTTAATTAAGCAAAGTGCTGTTAAATATTGACCTAATACTGTCACAGAAAATCTTATTCCTGCTCATTGATAATCGTAACTAACATTTCCTCAACCGCTTCTTTCTTAAGATGACGGGTAATAAATACAATTTGTGAAAGAGGCTTTGCAGACTGCCAAGCTGGTAAGACTATTAAAGGTTGAATAATATGTTGAATGCCTTGCACAATAATGGGTAAATCATTTTCAACTGTATTTAAAATACCTTTCATACGCAATAAATCTTTACCATATAAGGCAATCAATGTTTGAAACCAGTGATTAAATATTTGCCAACTTAAGCGTTGTTTGTAGGTAATACAAAATGTTTGGATGTGAGTACTGTGTAAAATATGATGTTGATCTGTTTTCGGATTAACATAGGTTTCGGCTTTTAACCATTGTTGAACATTGATTGTTTTTGTTGTTGGATCATATAAGTTGGCGTTAAATATACTGAATGGCTGTTCAATATTGCCTTGTACACAGTGGTCTATTTTCGCAGAGGGATTGAGTTGGTGTAAACGGTTACGTAATGTTTTTTCTTCATTAACACTTACCAAATCCACTTTGGTTAACAATAAATGGTCAGCAACGGCGATTTGTTTAGTTGTTTCATCATGTTCGTCTAACTGTAATAAACCATGCACTGCATCAACAGTTGTAATGACATTATCCAATCGATAATAAGTTTGTAGTAATGGATTATCCATTAATGTGTGAATAATAGGGACAGGATCAGCTAACCCAGTTGTTTCAATAATCACTCTGTCAAATTCTAAAACCTCCATACGGGCACGTTTTTGAAACAAATTTTGTAACGCTTGTACTAAATCCCCTCGTATAGTACAACATAAACAACCACTTTCCATGACAACCATTGTCTCTTCTACTGCTGATTGTACGAGCAAATGGTCAATGCTAATACGTCCAAACTCATTAATAATCACTGCGCTATTTTTTAAATCAGAGTACGTCAATAGCCGATTAAGCAGTGTTGTTTTACCACTGCCTAAAAAACCAGTAATTACAAAAATAGGTAAACGAGAAAGAGAGGTACTTAGATTGAGTGGTTGTATCATTTATATGGCCAAAGACCCATTGGCTTAATATCAATAAATTGGGATTAAAGCATATCCTTGAGCATTGTAGCCTGTGATGGAAACAAAGGTATTTCCAACTGCTTTAATACCAGGCAATAAATCTTTGGGTTCCATTTTAAATATTTTCATCGCAATACCACAAGCTTCCATTTTAATGCCCAGTTTTTGTAAATCTTTAATTGAACTAGCCACCTCATCTAAACTTGCTTCCAAAGCTAAATCCATATCATCAATTAGTGTATTATTAACAGCTAACACAGCTTTGCCACGAAATGCCAACAAAATATCTGGTTTAACATTTTGACGCACTAAATCTGCATGAGTTTGACGGATAACATCAAGATAGAGTACTAATTTTCCTGGGTTGTCTGCAATATTGATGTCAAATACAACTTTACCCACTTTCACACCTGCTAATGCATCTTTGTTGTCTAGCTGTGCAAATACTTGGGTGTTAAACATAAACAGAAATATCATTAAAAATAGTCTTGTAAAAATCATATTTGATACCTTTATCTTAAATAAGTAGTTAGCTTGAATATAATACCGTCTTTTTATACATCAGTAAAATAGTCAGAATTTGTTTTGGATTTTAGATAAAGAGTTCCTCCCTCCATAGAGTGAGTATTCTTAACCCAATTTTTCTTCTACCCATTTCACAACGCTTTCCAACGCGCTATCCAATTGGCTTGGATCATTACCGCCTGCTTGAGCCATGTCAGGTCGACCGCCACCTTTGCCTCCGACTTGTTGTGCGACGTGATTAACCAATTCACTCGCTTTTAATTTATCTGTACAATCTTTGGTGACACCTGCCACCAGAGCCACTTTATCATCCTTAACCATGGCGAGCACAATGGCTGCTGTGCCTAGTTTATCTTTCAGTTTATCTAAAGTATCGCGTAATTGCTTGCTATCCACATTGTCTAACTTTGCAGCAAGTATTTTAATGCCCTGAATTTCTACCGCTTGGCTAGCTAAATCCGAGCCTTGACTGCTGGCTAGTTTGGTTTGTAAACGAGCGATTTCTTTATCGGTTTGTCTCGTTTGTTCTAAAGTTTGGGTTAAACGATCAACCAGATTTTCACGCGGACACTTGAGTAAATTAGCTGCTTGGCTAACCAGATTTTCTAGCTCACTGACCCATTGCAAAGCTTTTGTACCCGTGATGGCTTCAATTCGCCTAACACCTGCTGCCACGCCGGTTTCTGCAATAACTTTGAATAAACCAATGTCACCTGTGTTTTTTACATGAGTTCCCCCACATAATTCTACTGAAAACTTATCTTTTCCCATTGTTAAAACGCGGACTTTTTCCTCATATTTTTCCCCAAATAAAGCCATGGCACCACTGTTCATCGCTTCTTCTAAATCAAGAAGTTGCGTGTCAACAATTGTATTGAATAACACTTGTTGATTGACAATTTGCTCAATGTGTTGCAATTGTTCTGGTGTGACTGGTTCAAAGTGAGAAAAATCAAAGCGTAAACGTTCAGGAGAAACTAAAGAACCTTTTTGTTTGACATGCTCACCCAATACTTGCCGCAAGGCAGCGTGCATCAAATGAGCGGCAGAATGGTTACGCGCGGTGGCTTGACGTGCTTGTTCATCAATTTGAGCTAATAATGTTGCACCGACTTGCAAGTTGCCTTGTTTTAATTCGCCCAAATGCATATGGAATTTGCCCATTTTTTGGGTGTCTTGAATATCAAATAATGTATTGCCCAATACTAGTTGGCCTTTATCGCCTACCTGACCACCTGATTCCGCGTAAAAAGGTGTAGTGGCTAAAATCACTCGTGCTTGTTGCCCTGGATTCACTTGCTCAACCGCTTGACCTTCCACAAATAACGCTGATACTGTGGCTTGTTGTTGACTATGATCATATCCTGTAAATTCACAGGCATAGCCACTCATATCCTCTTGTTGCCAATCACCGACAAATTGACTGGCTGAACGGGCACGTTGCCGTTGTGCGGCCATGTGCTGTTCAAATCCGGCCATGTCTAGCGCTAAATTTCTTTCTCTTGCAATATCTGCGGTTAAATCAGTAGGAAAACCATAAGTATCGTACAGTTTAAAAACGACCTCTCCTGGAATTGTGTTATCCTTCAATTGAGCAATCGCTTGTTCCAAAACTGACATACCATGTTCCAATGTCTCGGCAAAACGCTCTTCCTCTTGCTTTAATACACGTTCAACAATGGATTTGCTTTGGGTAAGTTCAGGATAAGCTTCACCCATGGTTTGATCCAACACAGCCACTAAACGGTGGAAAAAAGGTTCCCGCAATCCTAATTTATGCCCATGACGCACCGCACGACGAATAATTCGACGCAAGACATAACCTCTCCCTTCATTAGAAGGGACAATCCCATCAATAACTAAAAAGGCACAGGAACGAATATGATCGGCAATGACTTTGAGGGAATTGTTGGTTAAATCAGTCATTTTCGCCATGTCTGCGATGGCTTTGAGCAAGGTTTGAAATAAGTCAATTTCGTAATTGTTGTGCACGTTTTGCATCACTGCCGCTAAACGTTCTAATCCCATACCCGTATCTACTGAAGGTTTGGGCAAAGGCGTTAAATTGCCCTGAGCATCGCGTTCATATTGCATGAACACCAAATTCCAAATTTCAATGTAACGATCACCGTCTTCATCAGGACTGCCCGGCGGTCCACCGGCAATTTCTGGCCCATGATCATAAAAAATTTCAGAGCAAGGGCCACAAGGACCTGTATCACCCATCATCCAAAAATTATCTTTTTCTCCACAGCGCGAAAAACGAGTGGGATCAACTTTTAGTTCTTTTAACCAAATATCTGCCGCTTCATCATCTTTTTCATAAACAGTGATCCATAATTTTTCTGGTGGCAATTGCATGGTTTGAGTTAAAAATTCCCAAGCAAATTCAATCGCTTCTTTTTTAAAATAATCACCAAAGCTAAAATTACCCAACATTTCAAAAAAGGTATGATGCCGCGCCGTATAACCGACGTTTTCTAAATCATTATGTTTACCCCCGGCACGTACCGAGCGTTGACAGGTCGTTGCGCGGGTGTAACTGCGTTTTTCTAATCCTAAAAAGGTTTCTTTAAATTGTACCATCCCTGCATTGGTGAATAACAAGGTCGGGTCATTGCCAGGTACAAGTGGGCTGCTGGCAACAATGGTATGTGCTTTAGATTCAAAATAGTGTAAAAAAGCTTGACGAAGTTCGGATACGGTTTTCATGGTTTTTTAAAGCAGAAGTTCAGGGATTCACTCGTTACCAAGCTCTGCTTGGTAATGCATGTTTGCAAAGCTCTGCTTTGCGAACAGGGAAGCAGAGCTTCCCATGCAGACACTCCCAAGCAGAGCTTGGGAGCGAGAAACTTCTGAACTCCTGAAATTCACTCCTGCAGCTATTGATCTTTTCTTCCCAGCATCATACCATTCCATCCATGAAAAGTCATGACTTCCCTTTCAAAATCAATGTGTAGGTACACAGTATCATGCAAAATTTATGGAATGACAACGAGGCGCAATCATTTACTGATGACTTGCAACAACGTGTGTATAGCTCACGTTTACTGGGCCAAAATCCAGATTTAGTCCTTCATGGAGGGGGGAATACGTCAGTCAAAACTCAAATGGCTAATATTTTTGGTGAATTAGAAGATATTTTATATGTCAAGGGAAGTGGCTGGGATTTAGAAACGATTGAGGCTGCTGGGTTTGCGCCAGTGAAGCTGGATGTGTTGCAAAAATTGGCCGCACTTGAGCAGTTGACCGACACCGAAATGGTTAAAGTGCAACGTGCTGCTATGCTTGATCCTTATGCGCCCAATCCGTCTGTCGAAGCAATTTTGCATGCCATTATTCCCTTTAAATTTGTTGATCATACGCATGCCGATGCAGTGGTTACAGTCTCCAATACTCCTGAAGGGGAACAACGCATTCGAGATATTTATGGTTCGCGCGTGTTAGTTATTCCTTATGTCATGCCTGGTTTCATTTTAGCTAAAAAAGTGTATGAACTAACCAAAGATGTGGACTGGCAATCTCTAGAAGGCATGATTTTGCTAAATCATGGGGTGTTTAGTTTTGCTGAGACAGCGAAGGAAAGTTATGATCGCATGATTCAATTGGTTGCAGAAACCGAAGATTATTTACAAAATCAAGGTGCTATTATTAAATCTACGCAAATTAATTTAAAAGAAGATTTAATAAAATTAGCGACTATCCGTCAACAAGTGGCAAAAGTCCGTGGTACAGCCGTAATTGCTCAATTAAATACCAGTGATACGGTTGCCCATTTTAGCAATTTACCCAACGTTGCAGACATTAGTACACGCGGCACATTGACCCCTGATCACGTTATTCGTACCAAACCCACTCCCATAGTTATTGGTGAAAATTCTCAAGATTCAATCCAAAATTATACAGAAAATTACCAAAAATACTTTTCCAGGCATGCAGATGATAGTTTAATTTGTTTAAATCCTGCACCTTGTTGGGCTGTGTGGCCAAATCACGGGACGATTTCATTTGGTCAAACTATTAAAGAAGCGCAAATTATTACCGATATTACTGAACATACGTTCAAAGCGATCCAACAAGCTGAAATGCTGAGTCAATGGCAAGTTATTTCAGAAAAAGATATTTTTGAGATGGAATATTGGGAACTAGAGCAAGCTAAATTGCGGAAAGGCGGCAGCAAACCCGAGTTGCAGGGAAAAATTGCGTTGGTTACGGGTGCAGCGAGCGGTATAGGCAAAGCCTGTGCAGAAGCGTTATTAGCTAAAGGGGCAGCTGTTGTCGCGTTGGATATTAATCCTCAAATTACCGAATTGTTTAACCAGTCTAATGCATTAGGTTTAGTCTGTGATGCCTCCCAAACTGAAGCGATTGAACAAGCTGTGGCAGCAACCATTCGACGGTTTGGAGGGCTAGACATCGTGGTCAGCAATGCTGGCATTTTTCCTGTCAGCGAAAAAATTGCAGAGATGCAAGAGGATACGTGGGATAAAAGTTTAGCCGTAAATTTAACAGGACACCAACGTTTATTCACCGCTTGTTTGCCGTATTTAAGTTTGGGTATTGACTCTGCTATCGTGGTGATTGGCTCGAAAAATGTGCCCGCCCCTGGGCCAGGTGTGTCCGCTTATTCCGTCGCAAAAGCAGGTTTAACGCAATTATCTCGTGTCGCAGCCTTAGAGTTAGCCAGTGCTAACATTCGCGTCAATGTCATTCACCCTAATGCCGTGTTTGATACCAGTATTTGGACAGAAGAAGTATTGGAAAAACGGGCTAACCATTATGGTTTAACTGTTGAGGAATATAAAACCAATAATTTACTCAAAGTGGAAGTCACTTCCAAAGATGTGGCAAAACTAGCTTGTGCGATGGCAGGTAATTTGTTCAGTAAAATTACTGGTACTCAAGTGCCAATTGATGGTGGGAATGAACGGGTGATTTAACGGGTTAAAACCTAATTGCCAATAAAACCAACAATGTCAAGTCCATAAGCTGCTATAAGTGCAGGAAAAAAGCAGAGCTACAAAGATGACGATGGAAAATGATAACCACAAAATTTATCTAAAATGACAAGCATTCACTGAGTTTGTTAAAATGCAGATCAATAAAATACTTGGGTTTGTCACTATGCATGTTTTTTCTAAAGGCTATTTATGGCTACTGATCAGTTGCTTCACTTTGGCCAGTTGTGGTTTCCAGTTGCGTGGGACGGGTACATTTGATTTTGACTCAATTTATATTCAGTCTGAGGCTTCTAATCGTGTGACATCAGAAGTCAAACGTTTACTTAGCGAGCAGAATATCAAAATAACTGTTGTACCCAAAGAAGCCCAAGTTTTATTGTATTTACGCCATGAAGGTATTAAACATCGCATGTTATCAGTCTCTGCAATTTCAGGGAAGTTGGAAGAAATAGAAATTAACCTGCATGTAGATATGGAAGCCACACAAACTGATGGTTCATCGTTGCTAGAAAATAGAACCCTAAAACTAATGCGTGACTATAGCTTTGATGAAAATGCAGTGCTTGCCGTTGGATCAGAACAAGAAATAATTCAAAAAGAAATGTTCCGAGATATAGTCGCTCAGGTGATGAGACGTTTGCAAATAATCAAAATGCCCAAAAAATAGAAGGTAATAGAAGCTAAGTAATGATGTATTCTCTATTTTCTAAAATTTCTTTTTTGACCAAAATAATAATTGTTAAATCACCAGATTGTAAATTGTTTAATCTGTCATTAGTACATTCCACCACTACTTCATTGGATAAGGTTAAGTTTTGACAGATAAATCCCTTGTGAGTCCTACCTAAAGCGGTGACAGCTTGGCTTACCCAGTGTAATGTCGTTTTTCCACCGCCAAGAATTGCAATACGTTCATAATATTGTAATGATTCAATTGGCATTTTTGGAATGACACCATGTGCGCTAATAACATGAGCATTAATCCATTCTAAACCTAATCTTGCAAAAGCAACCTGCACAGAACTGACACCAGGAATAATTTGACAATGTTCATTGCCAAAAGCTTGAATAACGAGGGTTGCTAAACTATGCAAACCCGCATCACCAGTCACTAATACAGCAATTTTACGATATTTTACATATTGAGTAATAACCTCCAAAACAGCAGAAATATTGGCGCCAACAGGATGGCATTGTGCGTTGCTTTGTGGAAACATTGCCAATAGTCGCTTTGCACCAATCAAAATCTCTGCTTGTGCTACCGCTTGATGGGCAGCCTCTGTTAGATATTCTAATGCCCCTGGACCGCAACTGATTATGGTGATTTTCATTTTTGGAAGGCAATGTATAGGTATGTAAAAGGGATTAATAAAAAAAGGAATGTAGATGATTCCACATTCCCTAAGTCTAATCAACTAAATTGATTCACTACAAATTATTGAAGTTGGATACCACGATGAGCAGCTTCCATTGCAGCAGCATCAGCTTTCATTGCAGCTTCTTGTGCGGCTTTAGTTGCTTTATTTGCAGCTTCAATTAATTTATTTGCAGCTTTAGCTGCTTTTTCTGCATCTTTAGCTTTAGCCTTATTATACATGGCAGCCTGAGCAGCTTTATTAGCTTCGATAATGCCTTCATTGGCTTTTTCAGCAGTTAAATAAGCTAGGTCAGACGTTTTATTAGCTAATTCGATAGCTGCTTTGGCTTTTGCTTCAATGGCAGCATTAGCAGCGTCACTAGCGGCTTTAATTGCTTCGTTAGCAGCAGCAATGGCTGAATCTGCTTTAGCAATTGCGTATTTAGCGGCTTCATCGGCTTCTTTAAAATTCTTGTCTGCTTTTTTAGCAGAAGTGGTAGCTTTAGATTTAGCTTGTTCCGCCTCTTTTTTTGCACCAGCAATAGCTTTGTCTTCTTTAGCTTGAGCTTTTTTTACTTCATCAGCAGACATACCACTCATGCCATCCATTCCTGCCATGCTGCCCATGCCATCCATTCCTGCCATGCTGCCCATGCCAGACATACCGCTCATGCCATCCATTCCTGCCATGCTGTCCATGCCGGACATACCATCCATTGCAGCAAAGACTGAGGTGCTTAATAAGCTGAAACCTAATACTGCACTAATTGCTAATTTTAATGGAGCTCTTTGGACCATTTAGTTGTTCTCCTGATTGAATGTAAAATATCCTTACAAAATATTATTATATTGAGTTCTTAATTCTGCCATCTTTGGTAATATATCTTAAACAGCAAGATAACTCAGTCTTGTGTCATATTGCTTACCAACACATACTCTTTACTGAACAGGAACTCCCCTGTTCATTGCTTCTGTTCTTGCAGAATTTGCTTCGTTGGCCGCTTTAGCCGCTGAGTCTGCAGATGAGTTAGCCACTTCAATAGCAGCGTCTGCAATCTTAGCCGCTGCTTCCGAAGCTATTTTTGCGCGTTTAGCCGCTTTTTCAGCATTTTTAGCTTGTTCTTCAGATTGAGCTAAAATTTCTTCTGCTTTTTCCAAGTTTTTTTCAGCGGCTAATTTAGCGGCTTTTGCTTGTTCTACATGGTATGTTGCATTTTTAGCAGCATGTTTTGCCATGGTTGCTTGGTTTGCAAGATAGCCCGCTGTATTGACTGCTTCATTCGCTGCATTAACTGCTTCTTGTGCTTTTGAACCATCAGCCGCTGCTTTGTTAGCAGCTCTATTAGCAGAAATGGTTGCAGCTCTTGCTTTAACTGAAACGGCTTGATTAGCCGCAGAGTAAGCTGAAGAGGCTGCTTGATTAGCTGCAGAAATAGCTTCATTAGCTTTAGAAACTGCATATTCAGCAGCTTTGGCTGCTTCTTCTGCGGCTGTTTGAGCTGCGGTTACTTCTGCTATTTTATCTTTACTCTTAGCAGCTTTGTCATCTTTCTTGTCAGCAGACATACTTGCCATTGCATCTGCAACCATATAACCACTTGATAAGTTACTTAATTCAAAAGGGCTATTTTTTGCGTAAGCCGGTGAGCTTGCAACTAAGGTAACACCAATAACAGCGCTTATTGCCAATGTAAGTGGGGTTTTGACCATATGTTTGGACATTTTCAACATACTCCTTCGCTTTAGGGGAAGTTTATTATATAAGTCAGGTTGCTGTTTAGTAATACTTGCAAAGTGCAAAGGTGACTAAGTTTGTAAATTTTCACATGTATATTAACGAAAGTTAAAATTTTACTCCTTGATCCCACTGTACAGCAAGTGTTTTCTAAATTTGTTTACTGATAATTCGTAAGATGGATAAGGCGCGCAGCTATTTTAGTTAAGTTAGGGCAAACACATAGGTTTGCCCCTACAGTCCATGAACACGTGGAGTTTGTAGGGGAAGCGCGTGTCCGCCCTTAACTTCATAGCAGTGAAACCAATATCTACCAAGTCCGTCGACCAACATGAACAATCAATGTAGCTAGATAGCCTTGGTGTGAAACAGAACGTAAATCACAGGTAATTAATTCTTTGCCTTCCTGTTCAGCGTAATAAACTAAACAGGCTTTATCTTTAAGGTTATGTTTTTCAAGTAAAGTTGCAAGTGAATTGATATATTTACCACATTTGTAAACAACCAATGTTTCACACTGATTTAACGCAATTTCTACGGCGGCTAAATCATGAGCTGTCATCAACATTAGACGGTCTTCTTGAATAACCATACTTTGTCCACACAACGAGGCAACTGCCTGCATAGCGGAAATGCCTGGCACAACATGAATTTTTTCTTGTGGTAAATGCGGTTGTAATTGTTCTAACAAGTAACAACTGGTGCTGTAAATTAACGGATCGCCCAAAGTCACTTGCACACATGATTTTCCAGCTTGGCAATATTCGGCAACATTTTTAGCCACTTCACCCCAACTTTTTAAGGTTGTTTCTAAATCCTTTTCCATGGGATAGGTTTGCTCAAGAATCGTTTGATTTTCTAAATAAGGTTCAATGATTTGCTTGGCCAAACTTGATTCTGAACGAGAAGAACGTGGTGCAATAATCACGTCAGCAGATTGTATAATATTCACAGCGCGTAATGTAAGTAAATCAGGAGCACCTGGCCCAATGCCTACTGCATAAAAATGACCTGCCATTGCTTGTTTCATGAGCTTCTATGGTTGAATGAGACTGAAAGTAGCAAGAATGTTATACAAAACTCTCGATCAACGCAAATCAATGGCTAAACTATTTATTCAACTTTAATGGGCGAATGCGCGGTTATATCTCAGTTTCTAAAAACTTAGAAGATTTCACTTGTTGATCAATGGCTTTCAACATGGTTAATAAGTCCGCCATTTTGTCTAAATACCAAGCATTTGGACCATCACTTAATGCTTTATCTGGTGTTGGATGAGTTTCCATGAAAATACCTGCAATACCTGCTGCAACGGCTGATCTAGCTAAAATTGGCACAAATTCTCGTTGGCCTCCAGAGGCATTTCCTTGACCCCCTGGCAATTGTACTGCGTGGGTTGCATCAAAAACCACCGGACATTGTGTTTGTCGCATAACGGCCAAACTCCGCATATCTGCTACCAAGTTATTGTAACCAAAAGAGACACCACGTTCACACACCATGATATTTGAATTACCTGTAGATTGGGCTTTTTGGACAACGTTTATCATATCCCACGGCGCAAGAAATTGACCCTTTTTAATGTTGATGGGTAAACCTTGACTCGCTACATTTTGAATAAAATTGGTTTGGCGACATAAAAAAGCGGGAGTTTGCAGTACATCAACCACATCACTGACTTCACTTAAAGGTGTATCTTCATGAACATCGGTTAAAATAGGTACTTTTATTTGAGTTTTGACCACGTCTAAAATTTTTAATCCCTTTTCTAACCCCAAGCCTCGGAAGCTTTGGTTTGATGAGCGGTTGGCTTTATCAAAAGAAGATTTATAAATAAAAGGGATTTTTAATGCGTCAGTGATTTCTTTGAGTTTTCCAGCAGTATCAATAGCCAACTGTTCTGATTCTATGACACAAGGACCTGCAATTAAAAATAAAGGCTGCTGTAATCCAACTTTAAATCCACATAATTCCATATTTCTATACTCGTTATTAACTAGACATTAATGTTCCAGCGATACCCCATGCCATAAACTGTTTCAATGGCTGTGAATTTTGGATCAGTGGCTGCAAATTTTTTACGAATGCGTTTAATATGAGAAGTAATGGTACTGTCATCCACAAAAACGTTTGCTTCTTGCATTAATTGTTCTCTATGTTTTACATGGCCAGGATGCTTCGCTAATGAAAAGACTATCCAAAATTCAGTCAAAGTCAAATCAACCGCTACATTTTTCCACGTGGCCGTTAAACGATGACCATCTAATGTTAAGTGGCCTTGCTGGATGACATTATCAACCGAAGGTGGATTACTAAGTGCTTCCACTCGCCGAAATAATGCAGCAATACGGGCTTGTAAATGAGGCATACTAATATCTTTGGTCAGATAATCATCTGCACCTAAACGTAAGCCTGACACTGTATCAAACTCGCTATCACGCGCGGTTAAAAAAATAATGGGTAAATAATGAGACATTGCGCGCAGTTCTCGACATAAATCAAACCCTCCTTCTACTTCTTCTTCCAACCCAATGTCGAGCAACACCAATTCAGGTAAGTGGGAATAAAAAGCCTGAGTCGCTTCGTGTCGATTAGCATAGGTCTCGACATCATAACCCTGACGACGTAACACGTCTGCATAATTTTCTCGAATAGCGGGTTCATCTTCTACAATTGCAATACGTCTTTTCACGGTTGTGAATCCAAGAGTAAGAGTTAATGTAATGCCATGAATAAATTACTATTTATTTAAGAATTGATGTTACGCGCCAGGCGTGAAAAAATCAATGTACGTTGGCAGGTTGCCTTGATTAAATATACCTATTTCATGTCAACATGGACCCCGAAAAAGTAGTGTCAGTATAGTTAGTCTAAAGTATAACATTGAGTGGGTGTACAACTTGTTTGATAATCTTTAGAATAATAGGCGAGATAACATTTTATAAGTTTTACATACTTAATTTTTAGTAAAACGCTAAAATTAAACAAACGAATACAAAAGCTAAAATACCATGACCTCACAACACGCAATTACTATCAGTTGCGAATTTTTTCCACCAAGAACTGAGAAAGGCGTAGAAAGTTTACGCCGTGTAAGAGAAGAATTAACAGTTTTAAATCCTGAATACTATTCGGTGACATTTGGTGCTGGTGGCAGTACACAAGCACAGACTTTTGATACTATCGTCGAAATACAACAATCAGGCATCGACGCAGCGCCTCACCTCTCATGTATTGCCAGCACGGCAGAAAATATTCGCCAATTATTACATGATTACCAAGAAAAAGGGGTCAAACGCATTGTTGCCCTACGTGGCGATAAACCTTCAGGCTGGGTTGGCCGACTTGGAGAGTTTGCTTATGCAAATGAGCTGGTAAAATTTATTCGCGAAGAAACAGGAAATCACTTTACCATTGAAGTTGCGGCTTACCCTGAAGTTCATCCACAAGCAAAAAGTGCAACCACTGATTTAGACTTTTTCAAACAGAAGGTTGATGCTGGGGCAAATGCAGCCATTACGCAATATTTTTACAATGCAGATTCTTATACTTATTTCTTAGATAATTGCCAAAAATTAGGCATTGAAATTCCTATTGTGCCAGGCATCATGCCGATTTATAACTATGAGCAATTGATTCGTTTTTCTGATACCTGTGGTGCTGAAGTGCCACGTTGGTTAAGACAACGTCTCCAAACTTTATCAGAAGATAAAACTGGATTACGTGAATTTGGGTTAGATGTTATTACCCATCTTTGCGAACGTTTAATTCAAGAAGGCGCATCTAGCCTGCATTTTTATACGTTGAATCATTCAGATTTTACGCTGGAAATTGCTAAACGTTTGAATATTGCGCGCTGATTTTTAGATAATATACATATATTTAAGAATCCCAGCCTTATAATCACTGCCATTAAGTTAAGAGCGAACACATAATTTCCGCCCTTACTGAATCATGGAGTAGGGGCAAACCTACGTGTCTGCCCTTATGCGTGTTTGCCGTTAACTTAAAGTATTGAAAAAAGTATTGAAATATGAATATGTGGCTTTTTTTTTGGAAAATTGAAATAAAACTTGTTTCTTAAGAAAATATTTATTTTATAACTTATTGATTTTAATTGTTATTAGACAGTTTATTAGAAGTATGCTAACATCAAAAAAATCAAATTATTAAATCAGTTAGACCTGTTTTACAATTGAACTGACCCACAATCTCTGCTTTTTCCTACTGCTAAACTTGCTGCAAATAGGGTGTAATAATTTACTACCTTAAAAGGAATCTACATGTCTGAACAATCTGCACCTAAAACACCAGAAGAAGTTTTCAAAGCTTTTAACAAGGGAACTAATGACTTTTTCAAAGTATTTGCCTCTAACCAAGGGCAAGAAATGTTTAAAGCCTTTAATCAAGCCTGGGTGACACTAACAACGCAGTCTTTGCAAGACCCCCAACAATGGCTAGAAATGTTGACACAATATCAACAAACTCAAATGAAATTATGGCTTAACTTGTGGGGCGTACCAACGGGCGATGATAAAACAACGCCAGTAATGGCTTCTTCTCCTGGTGATCGGCGATTTGCTTCCAAAGATTGGCAAGAAAATCCTGTATTTGATTTTTTAAAACAGTCGTATTTGCTATCTTCAGATTTACTCATGAAAACAGCAGAAAACATGCCTGTGGATGAGGAAAGTCAAAAGAAGCTACGTTTTTATACCAAATACTTTGTTGACGCCATGTCACCCAGCAATTTTGCGTTAACGAATCCTGATGTAATGCGGCAAGCCATTGAAACTAAAGGGCAGAGTTTGGTTGATGGCTTACACAATTTGTTAGCCGATATGGAAAAAGGACGCATTAGTATGACTGATGAGTCCGCTTTTGAATTAGGTAAAAATCTAGCCGTTACACCTGGTGCCGTGGTATTTGAAAATGATTTAATACAATTAATTCAATACTCTCCCTCAACAGAAACGGTTTCCGATATTCCATTGTTAATTGTGCCGCCTAGCATTAATAAATATTATATTCTAGATTTACAACCGCATAATTCATTCGTCAAATATGTTGTTGATCAAGGCAATACTGTCTTTTTGATTTCATGGGTTAATCCTAACATTTCACATAAAGATTACGGGTGGGATGATTATCTTGAATTAGGTGTATTTAAAGCTTTAGAAGTGGCCAAAGACATTACACAGGCGGAAAAAGTCAACACAGTTTCCTGGTGTGTGGGTGGAACTATTCTTTCAAGTGCTTTAGCTGTATTACAAGCTAAAAATGAAGCTGATATAGTTGCTTCAGCAACATTTTTCACTACGATGGTGGATTTTTCTGAACCTGGGGATTTGGGCGTATTCATTGATGAAACTCAAATGCAGCAACGTGAAATGAGCTTGGAAAAAACAGGTATTTTATCAGGTAAAGATTTGGCTTTAGCTTTTTCCATGCTACGAGCCAATGACTTGATTTGGTCTTATGTGGTGAATAATTACCTCAAAGGTCAAACACCAACGCCATTTGATATTCTTTATTGGAACAGTGATTCCACTAATTTACCCTCAAAAATGTACAGTTACTATATTCGTAATATGTATATGGAGAACAAGTTAATCAAGCCTGATGTGCTGACTATGTGTGGAGTACCAGTGAATTTAACCCGAGTTAAAACCCCTGCTTACTTTTTATCAACCATTGATGATCATATTGCACCTTGGAAAACAACGTTTACCACCACCCGATTGTTAAATGGGCCAGTAGAATTTGTGTTGGGTGCCAGTGGGCATATTGCGGGAGTTATTAATCCACCAGCCAAAAACAAACGTAGTTACTGGACTGAGGGTGAATTTAGTCAAGATGCGGATCACTGGCTAGCCACTGCCAAATCAACACTTGGCAGTTGGTGGCCTCACTGGGATGGATGGCTGAAAAAACAGGGAGGCGAAATGGTGACAGCCCCTGAAAAATTAGGAAATGCTACCTATTCTGAAATTGAACCCGCCCCTGGACGCTATGTAATGAAAAGAATTGATTAAAGTATATGGCAGAATGTTCATACGAATTATTCGCAAAACATCACTGCCATTAATTTAAACTTTGGATTCCAATCATCCAAATTTAATGGCAACTTTGAAGTTAACTCATTTTGCCCCACTATTTTTTGCCTTTGCAGAATAAATTTAGGGGCAAAGTTTGTCGGTTATCATATTAAGGAATAGGAATTAAATAACTTCCATAAGTTTTCAATCAGACCTGGCAGGTTTTTAAAACCTGCCAGGTCTTGTTTCTGATTTTATTTAGTTCCATGTTCCTAAACACTTGTCACCCATTTTGACAACGCGTTTCCCATTGCCAAGCATGACTGATAATTGTTTTTAAATCAGCATATTGAGGTGACCAAGCTAGTTTTTGCTGTGCTAATTTGGAATCTGCAACTAATTTAGCCGGATCACCTGGTCGCCGTTCACCAATGACAACAGGAATTTCACGGCCTGTGACTTCTTGGCTCACATCAATGACTTGCTGGACAGAAAATCCTTGACCATTACCTAAATTATAAGCCGCACTGTTTGCACCCGATAACAAATGCTCTAACGACAATAAATGCGCCTGGCATAAGTCATTAACGTGAACATAATCTCGTACACAGGTACCGTCTGTTGTTTGGTAATCTTGGCCAAACATAGTAATATGTGAGTGCTGTCCACTGGCTGCTCGCAAAACTAAAGGAATTAAGTGGGTTTCTGGACTATGACGTTCCCCTAACTGCCCTTCAGGATCAGCGCCTGCTGCATTGAAGTAGCGTAAACAAATTGATTTCAATTGATGGGCATGATCATAATCTGACAAAATTTGTTCAATCAACCACTTAGAACGACCATAAGGATTAATTGGGTGTTTGATATGTTGTTCATCAATGGGTGTATATTGCGGTTCACCAAAAATTGCAGCAGAGGAGGAAAAAATAAATTTATTCACGTCATGTTTGACCATGGTATCTAGCAAATTCAAAGTGTTGGCAATATTATTTTGATAATATTTGCCAGGATGGCGGACAGATTCGCCAACTTCAATGAAAGAGGCAAAATGCATAACACCATCAAATTGGTAGCCTTTAAATAAGCGAGCCAACGTTGGACGATCGGCTAAATCTGCCCACACAAAATCGCCACCAATCACCGCGTCACGGTAGCCACCCGATAAATTATCCAGCACGATAACTTGGTAACCTGTCCGCAACAACATTTTGACCATGTGCGAACCTATGTAGCCCGCACCGCCAACCACAAGAATAGTCGTCATTATATTTACTCAATCGCTAAAATTCGCCATTAGCCCCTGCTTCCATGATATTTTGCAAATCATCTCTTACTTTAACCCCCATTTCTTGTAATTCAGGTGGTAAATTTGAAGATGAAATAAAGAAATTTAAATCCATCATGACAAGCCAACCTTTGCCTTTAGCATCTTCAATCAACATGATTCGACAAGGCATGTAAGCGCCAAAATCTATGTTAAACTCAATCATATCTTTAGCAATTCTTGGATCACAGAATTGGAAAATTTCCATGCGTCTCACATTCTTTTCACCCATAGCCTCCAGTTCTTTAGACAGAGGTTGGTGAGCCACTTTTTTCATATTGATTTCATTAGCGCGTAATTCCATAGATTCAATAGCATCATCCATAGACACACCCTCTGAAATTGGCATTTTCACGATAGTTTTACCCATGTCAAAAGCTGGCATTGGTTGAGCAGCCTTAGTTTCAACATTAGTTGTGGTATCAGTTGTTTGTTTTTCTTCTGTTTGATCAGGACAAGGCGTACAGGCAGATAACGCTAGGGATAGTATGAGCATAGCAAATGGGTAAAACATAAAGAACTCCTTGATTGTATTTGTTGCATGAAATAATGAAGCAGGTAATATACTATAAATCTTTCTTCTTTTTAAGTGTTGTGGTTAATGATCCTATATTCAAAATACTAAAATGGCACCAGTCATTGTTCAACTTTTATACGAATATCTAATTTTTGTTAACATTTATTTGAACTTAAAAAGCCTTAATTTAAAATATCTTTTCGCGCGCTAAAATCAGAACTTTTTGTGCCACGTAACATGAAATTTATAAAAATTATTGACTATATGATTAATTTTAGTTTAATAATATGGCTATCTCAATAAATCAATGACTTATTATGAAATATCAACAGAACCTAGTAAAATAACCCGAAATTTTTCATAAAGGTTACAACAATGAAAATCTTTATTCACTCCTTGGTAATATTTTTTTTGCTTTCCGCATGTACACCTATTAAAGAAACTGAACAAATAGAAAATTGGCGTACAATTGAAGAAAAAAAACAAGTTGTTTGGGCAGATGATAACTTTGAAGTGGCAACTGTTATTTTAAAGTATGAACAGAGAAAAGCCACGTCAGGAAAAATAGTAAAACGTAATTTTAAACACCGCATTTTTTCTCAGCAACTCGATGATCAAAATCCTAAACCATTGACAGACTGGCGTGATCATCAAAATGGTAATATTTATTACATGAGAAGAAATAAATATTTATTAGTTGAATCTATTTTAGATAATGGTGCAAGACGATTTGACAAAATTATTTTGGATAATAGTAATAAGGAAATCCCCATTTTTGAATCAAAATCAGTAGAACAATACTTGCCTTGTGGTTCAGTGGATTTAGAAAACGTTAAACCATTGGCTCAAGTGCATCACATAGTATTACCTTCTCCTGATGGACAGCAGCTTGCGCAAGTGTTTAGTTTGGAATGTGGGAAAGTCACTGTGCAGTTTGAACATGCTAAAACGTTACAATATATTGATAGTGCGACATTAAATATCGATCAACCTTTTTCTCCAACTTGGCATTTAGAGGGATATTTGATTTTAGCAGGTTATGATGGAAAAACAGCTTGGAAAGTAACTACGCAAAGTCCACCTACACGTGTTGACTACCCAAAGTGTTTGTTTCCGCCGACAACTAGCAGTCCTGTGTCTTTAGAAGGTAAACTCGTTTATTTTGACGAGGAAAAGACTCATCTATTAACACGGAAAATGGATAAAGATCAAGTATTTGGTTGTCAGTGAGTATATATTTACCTATTTTTTCATTAAATTGCCTATATATTATTCAATTATCATTACCCAGGCAGGACTACTTCCTTTCATGGAAACATTAACCAATTTGTTTAATTTAAACCACGAAGAAATGATAAATTTCTTTGCAGATTTAGGTGAAAAACCCTTTCGCGCAACCCAGTTATTAAAATGGATGCATCAACAAGGTGTGCTTGATTTCTCACAAATGACTAATTTGAGCAAGTTATTGCGCCAATCATTGCAGGAAAAAACCCAAATTGTTTTGCCTACTGTTGTCACAGAACAACACGCTAAGGATGGTACCCGTAAATGGGTCTTGCAACTTTCTGATAATAACTACATTGAAACTGTTTTAATTCCTGACGAAGACCGAAATACTTTATGCATTTCCTCACAAGTCGGATGTATTTTAGATTGCCCTTTTTGTGCGACAGGAAAGCAAGGGTTTAATCGCAACTTAACCACCGCTGAAATTATTGCTCAACTTTGGATTGCCGAACATAGTTTAAGAGATAGTCGTCATCGCAATGGACAACATGCGATTAACAATGTGGTATTAATGGGTATGGGAGAACCATTGGCTAACTATCAAAATGTTGTCAAAGCCATTGATTTGATGATGGATGATAATACTTATGGCTTATCATGGCGAAGAATCACTTTGAGTACAACGGGTTTGGTACCTGCAATATTGCGTTTGGCAAAACGTTGTCCCGTTAATCTAGCCATTTCATTACACGCACCCAATGATGAATTGCGCGACCGGCTAGTGCCTATTAATCAAAAATATCCTTTAGCTGACTTAATGGCGGCTTGCCGTGCTTATGTAAAAGAAGATACACGCCGCAAAATTACGGTTGAATACATTATGTTAAAAGGCATTAATGATAGCCTTGCCCATGCAAAAGCATTAGCTAAACTATTACAAAGTATTCCTGCCAAAGTGAATTTAATTCCTTTCAACACGTTTCCTGGTAGTGATTATCATTGCCCAGATTTGGAAACCATTGATAAATTTCGTAATGTATTGATTAAATCTGGCTTTGTGACTGTCACGCGCAAAAGCCGTGGACAAGATATTGACGCGGCCTGTGGGCAATTGGTAGGTAAAGTGCTGGCACGCTCACGTTGCACCGCTTAATACATCCATAACTAATCATGTCGATTGGCCTTCAAGGCGTGAAAGGATTTATCTTGCTGAACAAGTTTTGAAGGTTGCCAAGCTAACATTTAGTTAAATTAGCTTATTTTATAAGTTTATAGACTGCATTTAACCAAAGTAAACCAATTTTTAGCCAACTTGTTTATACTTGTTAATAATGCAATAATTTCATGTAGGCAATTTCCAATTCGATTTGTTCAACACATTTCCCCTATTTTTCTATTCTCACACATAACAACTTACATGCAGATTCGTTTTCCTCAATTTAACAAAGCGCGCGTTAAGCCACGTATTTCAGTCGATATTTGCCTTATTGTGCATAATAACAGTTTATTACATGCGGCTAAACGTAATCTCGTTGCTCAACATAATGAATCACTGTTACTTTCAACCCCGAAAGAATTAGCTGAAGCGGCACGTCGCTTGTTACCTAATACGGATAATCAACAAAAAATTGCATTAGCTTTACCCAGCCAAGAATTTATTGCTACTACCCTGATTCTACCTGCTGCCATTACGGCTCAAAATGTGCTTGGCGTTGTAAATTTACAACTTCCTACATTACTACCAGGCTCCACTCAACCGCTTTTGTTGGCTGTTAAACCACAAGAAAAAGGCGGTCAAACCGTTGCGTTATGGATGCCCACACAGCAAGCGGATGAACTATTTCAAGCATTTAACAAAGTTGGCTTATTTCTCGCCTGTATTTTACCGCGTCCACTGATTAATTTACCTAAAGAAAATAAATTACTTCAGATTTATGATGAAGATGAAGAAACGGTAACGAGTGTTGAATGGTCAAAGTCAAACATTAATAAATGGCTACATTTACCAAAATCAGATTTTGAGACGACTGAATTCCATAATCAATTTGAAACAATACTAGAAGCCTTGCCACCTGCAAGTGAACAAATCCGCAAACAAAATACTGAGGATTGGGATAACCTGCCCATGCCGCCGCCTGTTGTTTATGATTATGCGTTTATTCCACCGAATGCCACTGCACGAATGCAAAGAACAGCTAAAAGAAGAAGATACCGTTTTATCATGGCAGGCGTTGTATTGTTGGTTGCCAGCATCAGTCTTGGCTTAGGTTATGCGATTCATTATAAAAATGAGCTTGAAAAACAACTGATTGAACTAAAAAATAGTACCTTTGATACTCGAGCATTCCATGAAGAAATTTCTCGCATTGAAGCTGAAATTGCGCCGGTTAAAAACTTTCCTGATCCAAGGATTTTAGAAGTACTTACAATTTTAAACAAAATTATTCCCAAAAACAGTTGGATCAACAGTTTTGAAATTAATAGTGGTAAAGTTGAAATTCAAGGCCAAGGGCCTAATCCTACTGAATTATTGCAAACTCTTTCAGATCAAAATACAAATCAAGACCTATTTGCAGGCGTAAATTTTACTGCTGCCACAGAAAAAGGTAAGGAAGGTAAAGAAAAATTTACCATTCAATTCCAAATAAAAGGGATTGATATGAAAACCTATTGGTTGGAATATTTTGAAAAAGAGTAAATAGAGGGTGTTTTTTATCAAATGGAGAGTTTTTATGTTTAATATCCGCTTTTGTATATTTTCTTTGGCTGTATTATTTGCACCAACCCTCACTAATGCTGAGGAAGATAATCGCCAAATTGTTGATTTGCCACTCATGATGCAGCAACACATGCTTGCCAATATGCGTGATCACTTAGTTGCCTTAACTGAAATTCAACAAGCATTGTCACAAGATGAGTTTGATCAAGCAGCAAATATCGCAGAAAAACGTTTGGGCATGTCTTCTCTACGTACTCACGGTGGAAAGCATAGGGCAAAATATATGCCGGCAGCCATGAGGAAAATTGGTATCGCAATGCATCAAGCGGCTAGTCGTTTTTCACTAGCAGCACAAGAAGCCGCTGTCACTGATGATTTTAAAGCAGTACTTGGTGCGATGTCACAAATTAGCCTGCAATGCGTGGCTTGCCACACTTCATTTCGATTACGTTAATTAAATTTTATCAACAGATTTCATCTACCTTAGCAAATTAAGGAGTGCAAAATTTATTTTGCTAAACAGATTTGCAGCACCTATCAAACCAAGTTGATGGGCCTTTGATATATCGCTCTTCTAAGGAACGGGAACTAAATAAAATCAGAAACAAGACCTGGCAGGTTTTAAAAACCTGCCAGGTCTGATTGAAAACTGATGGAAGTTATTTAATTCCTATTCCTAAGTAAAATGTGGTTAAAGATTAACTTTTAACGTTCCAAAAATTGTTCAGTTTTAAATCTAGCCCATATAGTTCACGGGAAAAATAATGTTGCATCATGTCATATTCGCTTTATTCTATATTATTTCTACTCTCAGCTCTTTACTTTCCGCCTCCCTCTTATGGGCTGATGAAAATCAACTAGCTACTCACCGTCCAAAAATTGGTTTGGTATTAAGTGGAGGAGGCGCTCGCGGTGTGGCACATGTGGGTGTTATTCGCGTACTTGAAGAACTTAATATTCCAATTGATATGATTGCTGGTACTAGTATGGGTTCTATTGTTGGCGGCTTATATGCCTCTGGGCTGAGTGTAGATGAGCTAGAAGCCGTTGTGAAAGACATTGATTGGACTGATGCGTTTCAAGATGGTACTCAGCGTGAAAAATTATCCTTTCGGCGTAAATTAGAAGATACTGAGTTTTTAGTGAAAGCAACGCCTGGCCTGCGTGATGGTAAAATTCAACTTCCAGCTGGGTTGATTCAAGGACAAAAATTGCAGTTAATTCTTAAGTCCTTAACTTTGCCCGTTGCGCATATCAAAGACTTTGATCAATTAAACATCCCCTTTCGCGCAGTTGCCACAGATATTGCGACTGGTGAAGAAGTGGTATTAGGTAAAGGTGATCTCGCAATGGCCATGCGGGCTAGTATGTCTATCCCTAGCGTATTTGCACCTATTGAAATTGATGGTCGACTACTTGTTGATGGTCTTTTAGTGAATAATTTACCTATTGATGTTGCGAGAAATATGGGTGCTGATATTATCATTGCCGTTAATATTGGCACACCATTAACGCCTAAAGATAAATTAACAGACGTGTTGGCAATTACTGATCAAGTACTCGGCATCGTTACTCATAGTAATGTGCGACGAAATTTGGAGACATTAACTGAGCAAGATATTTTAATTGTGCCTGATTTGGGCAACTTTAGCACTGCAGATTTTCATAATGCATTTAAGCTCATTCCCATTGGTATCAAAGCCGCAAAAAGTAAGCATGAAAAGCTTATTTCTTTAGCTTTTGGCACCAAAGCCCCTGTGAAAAACCGACGAACTGTGCTACCTACCATTGATTTTCTACGTATTGATAATAATTCTCGCATTGCTGATGAACAATTTTTAGAAAAGCTTGAATCATTACAAGGAAAAGCGCTGGATGTCGCTGAATTAGAAAATAAAATTGCATTAATTTATGGGATGGATTTATTTTCTAGTGTTAATTACGAAATAGTTGAAGAAAATGGCCAAAATGGATTAAAGCTAAAAATTAAAGAAAAACCCTGGGGACCTAACTATTTACAATTTGGTTTAGCCTTGGCCAGTGATTTTGATAGTAATCATAATTTTTCTCTAGGTGCAAGTTATAGTCGTACGGCCGTTAATAGTTTGGGTGGAGAATGGCGTTCCACGGTTCAAATTGGTGAAAATTCAAGATTGTCCACAGAATTTTACCAGCCACTGGGTTACCAACACTACTTTATCACCCCCCAACTAGATTATCGGGGATTTAATATCAATACTTTTGCAAATGGAGAAAAAATTTCTCAATTACGCGCAACAACTGCCGGGGTTGGATTAGAAATGGGCAGGGAATTTGGTACCTGGGGTACTATTACACTAGGTTTACGTCGCCTAGTATTTAATCTTGAACAAAAAATTGGTTCTATTCTTTTACCCCAAGATGAACTTGATTATGGTGAATTTTCTATCCGTTTTAATATTGATACACTTGATAACCTCAATATCCCTCACAGAGGAATGTTAGCTAACTTAAATTGGTCTCTTGCACGCGAACAACTCAGTGCAGATGATGAATTCGATCAAGTCAATTTGAGCTTTGCTTATGCGAATACTTGGGGGCGGCACACCTTGGTTTCTGGCGTGCGCCTCAATTCAACCACTAAAGGGAATGCGCCCATTTATGCTAATTTTCCCTTGGGTGGTTTCGTTAACTTATCTGGTCTCAGCCAAGGTGAGATTAATGGCCCACATAGCGCCATCCTCGCTTCTACTTATTATCATCGTATCAGCAATTTTCACTTATTTCCAACTTATGTAGGAGGCACATTTGAATTTGGCAATGCGTGGAAAGATACTGATGACATTGATTTTAAATCCTCTATTGCTGCAGGTAGTCTTTTTGTCGCTGTCGACTCACCAATAGGACCACTTTATATTGGTTACGGACTTGCTGAACATGGTAAAGATTCTGGTTTCCTATATTTAGGGTCAACATTTTAGATAGTTTTGGATTACTAACTGATGTTACGCTCCCATAATGAAAAATCGTAACTACTCAAATCTGTTTCCACGTTGGAGTATCACAACCATTAAGTTAAGGATGTTTTTTCAACCACCCCTCGCCCCCTTCCTTGCTAAAAAGGAAAGGCTAACTTAATGACCGTGTGCTGGAGCATGGAAGAGAAATAATTTCTATACCTCCAAATATTAAGGTAAAATGTTCCATGTACCAGTACGCATTGTGTACAACTGCAAGTATCACTAAAATCGCCAGGGCAAACGGATTAAAACTGTTATAGAAGCAAAGAGTTATGGATACTCAGCTCTTGAATTTAACCTCAGATAGGAGCCTTCTATGCCAACGAGTATTAGACCTCTTGCGAAATAACTTGTTAACAAGCTTAAATAATTAGTTTATTATATATAGCAGCAATAAGGTTGAAGCGAAGCGCAAAACGTTTACGACGGTTTCGGTAACGAAAGGCAAG
>JADGDF010000339.1 GCA_016745055.1 Thiotrichaceae bacterium
CATAAATAAGTGGTTAAAGCGGACAAATCGCTGACTAAACACTTTCGAGAAAAAAGTGTTTTTCGCAATATTTTGAAATTATCATCCATTAACTCCAAAACCGTGTGAAGTAAAAAAGCCAGAATAATAAGGCTAGCTAACAAAGCGGCAAGGAATTGCTTGCCATGTCAAAAATTATGCTCAAAATGATAACCCTTGGTTTTAAAAGTGTTATTGTTTTCATTTTCAATTTTCCAGCGAGTTCTACCCGCTTTAACTACTTCCAAAACTGTTTTATCATCAATATCGTGGTCAGTTATAAACGTATTGTGATAGACAACCATGCCATCTTCTCGGGTGGCGGTCAGTTCACACCCATTCACTTTTAGAGCATCCTCACCATCGCGTATAGGGAGTTGATGGGCATAACGATAAGTCTCTATTTCACGCCGTTTACCCGTCCAGCGTTTTTTTATAACCGTCTTGACATGCTTGGTTTTTTCCAAATAATCTACCCACTCATATAAGACTTTGCGGGAGCTGGGTTTACAAACAAGCAGAAAATGCATTTTATGCGCTAATACGGCTTCACAAAAAGGTTGGTGTACATAAGGTCATCACCTAAAGCGGTCACATCTAATGCACTTAAGCGTGTTCCATATTGATTTAACCAACGTTTTGATTTAACTCACAATCTTGATGGCCCTCTTGAGGTTGAACAAATGCGGGCGGTAAGGGAATAACTTGTTGCTTGCTAGGGGAGACGATAACAGGTGTCACTGCTTGATGGGAATAGGTCGTTTTACCATGATACATATGCGTTGAACATTGTTCGCAATGAATTGTTTTTGATGAAAAATATTGCGTACCATCGAAAGGAACTAATAATGTCCCGCCTACCTATATGGCGCATTTTATCCAACCAGCCTTTTTGATTTAGTCCATCTATCACTTGCCAAAATACGGGCGAAATATGTTCTGGGGAAATCGGGTCTAATTAGGTTACGAATCTGATTATCACAGGGTATATTGTGGACATCGAATAAGGTTTGAGCAATTACTGCGCTCTTGAGAGGCAACCATTTGTTTTTGATACTCTAAAAAAGAAGAGGATTGCATAAAAAAAACACTAAAAGCACTCAGTGCAGCATCTTCGATTGAGTATTTTGTGTTGATTCCTGCTCTATAGTCAGGCAATTGAATAAAGAATGTCCGAATAGCTTGAACTAAACCGTCAAAATTTAGTATCTCTGGTTTTGATTTTATTGCGGCGTTCATTTTCATCACCTCCGTTTAGCCTATGCTGGTATTATCCTCATTTCTTTACATAATGAGAATTGCTG
>JADGDF010000057.1 GCA_016745055.1 Thiotrichaceae bacterium
CCCTAAATAACGCTTAAAACCTTCATTTCATAGATGCCTTAGCTTTTCATCATTCATCTCTATTCCCCCTTACCTTTATTTTGTGTCTATTTTAACTCTTAGTTAAGCTCTCTTTCACCTTTTTCAACCGCTTATTTCGCAAAAGGTCTATTGAATAATCACCACCCTGGTCAATGATTTGTTCAGTAATATTCCGTTGGCAATACATTGCATTAATGGTCACAATACAGTCTTTCAATTCCAGCAAGGCCAGAAATTTTGGAGTCGCTGTGATTTCATTTGATTTTTCAGCCGTTACCTCCTGGCCTAAAACCAAACGACTGGCTCCAGCCCATACACTTACCATAACCACGCTTCCTTTTCATGTCCAAACTCTACTATGTAATTTGACGGAATCCTACATTTTTAGGTAAACGAGCTTTAGAGAATTTCATTGCCTGTTTGTTTCACGCAAGCTTGTCATCAATACTTCTATTGCTTCCCAACCTTCTGCGCCACTGACCACAGCGCAAATCACCAAAACAATAATATCCATGAGTGCATGGAGTTTCTTTCGCTCTATCCGTGGCTTTTTCAGTAATGTATCCCTAACTTTTTGCTTCTAGACTAGTTTTAATGCGTTTGCCCTGCAGTTGGCAATGATTACAGATATATTGACGTTAAACATGCTATTTTAACTAATATTGGTATTTATTCCTATCCACTAAAATTCTCTGATTCTGAATAGTGGTGTAGGTGAGACTCTGCATGTGGCTTTTAGTTGCTTCCATGGACAGCTATGGAGAATGCAAAATGAAGACTCAGCGTGAAGCATGGGTTATTCACCGTTTTGGTCGTCGTCTTTTTGAACGTTTTTTTCGTTCTTACGCAGAAAAATTGAGCGGAATTTCTTGTAAAGAATGTAGATGCTGATTTTGCCAGAATGCTTTTTGGAGAATGGAAGCCAAATATTCAAAGACTGATCAGTAATCTTTTAAAACCCTATACTCCTGATATTCAAAGTTTCCCTTGGCCTAACCAGAGAACTAGCAAAATATGGAAGAACATGGCAAAACGAATTATATAGTGGTTTCAATGTATAATTATTAATAAGATTTAGGAGAAAATGGAATGGACAGAAAAGATTTGTTCAAGGGAGTCCATTAAGGAAGGAAAATTAGAGCGAATTCGTCTAACTTCAGCTTTAAGGACAGCCCAGAGGTGTACTATAGGGCGAATAAGGAGGTAAGAACTAAGAGAGAACAATCCTTTTTCTTCCAAAAGAGTTTTAGTTTGAGGAGATTTGTGGAAAGTGGCTATCCATAATCACCACGTCTCGTAACTCTGGCAATAAATAGGTTTCTACCTATTGGTTAGGGAGATAAGGTTGAAAGTTTTTCTAAGTCACTTTGCGTCTTTTCTGAGTCTTGTTCTTTATATGTGAAACTTTTTTTTATGTTTTATCCCCATTTTGTTCAAAGCATACCAAATACTTGAAGGGACGACACCAAACTTCTGGGCTCGTTTCAGCTAAATATAAATCCGGTTGTTCTTCTACATCATTTTTTAACCCTTCCCAGTCAAGTTTGTAGGGATTCACTTCTTTGGATACCTGCGAGGTTAGTTTTCCTCTTTTCATCTTTAGCCTCTCCCTAAGCCTCTCCCTATTTCATTTTAATCATTATAAATCAAAACAACTATATATTATTTAAGCTAAGCAGGTTTTATCGCTATTAATTCCAAATTTGTCACCAATGTCTAATTTTTGCCGAAGTTGACAACGTTTGATATAAATTTCAACCACTTTATCATGTGGATTTCTTTCCAAGCAAACTTGAAACTCACGTTCAGCTACACTAAAGTGACGGCGGTGATAGGCACTCAAGGCATGGGTAAATAGCTCTAAAGTTTCTAACTTGGCTCGTCGTATTTCTGGAAATTCACCATCTAATACTTCAAAAATAATCACTGATTGTTTGGCACCTTTGACTTTATCGACAATACGCACATCATATTCAATTTGTAAACAATTGTAAGTTTGTTCTGTAATGAGTAGTGAAGTGCCGTAGATTTTGGTTAGTTTCTCGACATAAGCCGCTAAGTTAACTGCTTCACTAATAACAGTATTATCCATATGATGCTGCCCACCAATTGTGCCTAGCATTAGCATATCCGTGTGTAAACCAAGGCCAATTTTGATAACGGGTTTGTTGTTTTCTATTTGTTGTCGGTTAAATTCATTCAGTGTGTGCAGTATGCTAATGGCACATTGCATGGCATCATCGGCTTGATGAGGAAATAAGCTCATTGAGGTATCGCCAATGAGTTTGTGAATAAATCCATGATGAGAGAGGATCAGTGGTTCTACTCGACTAAGATAGTCGTTTAGGAAAGCAAAATTTTGTTGTGGTGTCATTGTCACTGATAAATCAGAAAACGAGTGAATATTGCTAAACATGACGGTCATAGGCTGTTGTACTAAATCTCCAAGTTGTACTTCTGCAATATTATCTTTGCCCAAGAAATTAAGAAATTCTGTGGGAATGAAGCGACTATAGGCAGCATTTTGGATTTCTAAGCGTTGAGTGCTTTGTTCTAACTCTAATTGAGCATGTTTTAGAGCACTGATGTCTGTAATAATTGCTGTGAACAGATGTTCATCTTTAAGTTGTAATTCACTAATGGCTAGGTAAATGGGAAAGATTTTGCCACTTTTGTGTAGACCAATCACTTCTTTGCTGGTACCTAGTATTTTTTTCTGTCCCGTTTTTAAGTACGTTTGAATATAATGTGCATGCTGTTCTTTGTGAGGTGAAGGAATTAAAGTTTCAACAGATTGGCCCAGAAGTTCATCAACGGTATAACCAAACATATTAGCTAAAGCTGGGTTGACCAGTTGTATTGTGCCATGTATATCAATAGTGACAATACCATCAATGGCAGAATCTAAAATGGAACGAAAGCGATGTACAACTTCGTGCATGGTGAGTTCTGCGGTAATGCGTTCGGTAATGTCTGTACCCAGCACAATGACACCAGTGACGTGATTATCCCCATCTAGCAAAGGAACTTTGTCTATTTGTATCCATAATTTTTCGTTATTTTTGCTTTCTAAATGTTTGATAATACCGCGTTTAGGTTGTTTGGTTTGAATGACCTCTAAATCTTCTTTGTAAGCTGTTTTGGCCATTGAAGGAAATAATTCAAACAAGGCGTAACTCATTTGTGAAGTATGAGTAACACCACATAATTTGGCAGCCGCTTTATTCATCCACAGAATATTATTTTGTAAGTCCTTATGCCAAATAAAGGCGGGTACAGTATCAAATATCAGTTGTTGCTGCCGCTGTTGTTGCCGAATTTCAGCTTCTACGCTCTTACGCATGGTAATTTCGTTTTCTAACTGAGTATTTAAGGTTTGAAGTTCGTCTAAAGTCACGGCTAAACTCACATTAGTTTTATATAATTCTGCAGTACGTTCGGTAATGAGGTGTTCCATTTCTTCATAACTAGCCTGAAAACGTGCCAACATATTATTAGTTGTTAAGGCCAGTAAACCTATTTCATCTTGGCGGTTAATTTTACTGCGAGCCGCAAAATTACCTGATCGTACTTTCTGAATAACCCGGGTTAATGCATTAATTGGCCTTAGTAAATATCGTAAGTAAAAAAATAAACCAATACTGCCAACTATCAAAATTATACTGGTGTATATCCAAAAGCTTTTATTTAAGGCAGCTTTCAATATTTCAGTTTCTTTATCAACCTTTACCTGCACGATTAATGCCCAATGCTTAGTTTCATCAATAGGAATCGTTTTGTAGACTGATAGAACATTACTCATTGGTGAAGATACAGGGGTTTGAGTGGTAGGCATGGCAATTAAAGTCGTTTTAGTCCCTGCTTCAACGCGCATTTGTAGCCGTTGTTCAAAAGTTAGTAGCGCAGACTGGAGCACAAGAATTGCTTGAGTACCAAGGATTGGAATCATCGTGAATAAGTATTGATCTGTTGTAAGTAAGGTTGTGGTCGTAAGATTTTTGGGTAAAGACTGAGAAAAATCATAATCACCCGTAGATAAGATTGTCACCCCTGTCAACTTATCAACAATATAGAGCACGTCATAAAGCTCTTGCTGAGATTTTAGAAATTTTAAGTAAGGCAAAATATTTTGATATGGTGTCTGGGCAGGTTGATAGAAAGAGGTAACATTTTCTTTGATCAAAGCAGTTGCTGCTAGTTTTTCCCCTTGTAACTTCATTTTTTCCAGTAAGTAGACAAGATAATTTTTTTTAAAACGGCTCACTTCTTCAATTTCTTGGGACAATTGAATGCGCTGTTGCATATAGGGACTTGTCACTGATGTCCAAGGCAAACCATTACTATTCACCCAATGACTTAGCATGAGTATGAGGGCAAATAACCCCGTAAAATAAATTAAACTATAAATTCGTAGACTTGCTTTCATGATTTTTCACACACACTGAGGTCACTAAAAATATGTTTTTACACATCATTACAGATGTAGGTTACGCCCTTAGAGACTGGACGTTAGTGCGTTAGAACGAAATAAACAAAATAAAAATTTTCTAAATCAAACTTTGTTTAACCTACAACAATAATCATGCCAAACCATGGTTATTTTTAAATCTAGTGATCTTGTTTTAACTAACGTAAAATAGTCTTTTTTAGCAAATATACGCACACTCATGTCAGTAGAAACTGAACTAAAATTAACGATTTTGACTGAAGACATTGAAAAATTTAGTCAGCACCCAGTGTTAAAGTCTGCAATTCAACCACCAAAAACCCAGACCTTACTAAGCATTTACTTCGATACTGAAAAACAGGATTTATTACAACAAGGTATTGGCTTGCGCGTTCGCCATATGGGTAAAAAACGATTACAAACGTTGAAGACCCAAGGATCAGTTTTAGGAGGATTACATCGGCGTCATGAATGGGAAACTGAAGTGGAAAGCGATGTTCCACAAATTGATTTAATTCCTGAAGATGCATTACCAAAACGGTTTTTACATAAGCTAAAACATATTAAGCCTATATTTACCACGCGGTTTGAAAGAAAAACTTGGCATATTACACCAAGTGAAAATTGTGAAATTGAAATTGCTTTAGACCAAGGAGAAGTTTACGCGGGTGAATATACGATGCCCATCAGTGAAGTGGAATTAGAATTAAAAGCAGGTTCACCCTCAGTCTTATATCAACTAGCGTTACAACTTCAAGAAACCTTGCGATTAACAATTGAAAATCGTAGCAAAGCTGCACGGGGTTACCAACTACATAAATCAAGTGAACCTCAATATTACAAGGCAAAGTCTATCGTATTGACTAAAAATATGTCAGCTGAGCAAGCCTTTGTAAATATTGTTTGGCATTGTTTAAATCATTTGCAATCGAATGAAGCTATGGTTTTGCATGGAGACGACATTGAAGGTGTGCACCAAATGCGCGTGGCTTTGAGACGCCTACGTTCCTGCTTAAGTGTGTATAAATCAATTATTTCTTACAAAACAAGTAAATTTATTCGCCAAGAACTTAAATGGATTTCCAATGTTTTAGGGGAAGCACGGGACTGGGATGTCTTCCAAATGACATTACATGACATTCGCGCCCAAGTGCCAGAAAATAAAGAAATAGAAGCTTTACAAACCTTAGTTGTCAGCTTACAACGTCAAAGCTATGTACTAGTACGCGAGACCCTAAATTTGCCGCGATATGATCGTTTATTGTTATCTTTAGGTGAATGGTTGACTAATTTAAGTTGGCGACAAACTGCAGATAGAAATCAACTGAACACATTAGATAAATCAGTCGCATCGTTTTCAAATCAACAGCTTGATTATCATCATCAACGAGTTTACAAACGTGGTAAATATTTTGATCAATTGACACCTGAGCAGCGTCACGAATTGCGTATTGAAATCAAAAAAATGGCTTATAGCGTACGCTTTTTTACCTCACTCTATTCACAAGAGAGCGTAAAAAATTACAGCAAGCGATTATCCCAACTACAAGATGAATTAGGGATACTGAATGACGTGCATGTGGCGGGCACCTTATTGGAAAAAGCGAATATTAATTCTAACACGCCTGCACGTCACTTTTTGGAAGGTTGGTATACTTACCAACGTATGATACATTTAGAAAGTCTTGCACAAGCTTGGCAAAATTTACTCACGCAAAAAAATTTTTGGAAATAAGTGGAATATTTATGTCTGACTGTTTAATCATTGGCGGTGGCATTATTGGGATGTTGACGGCTTTAGAACTTGCTCAAGCAGGATTCAAAGTCAGTATTGTTGAACGCGGAAAAATTGGTCAAGAAGCTTCATGGGCAGGCGGGGGGATTTTATCTCCACTTTATCCATGGCGTCATCCAACTGCTGTAACAACCCTGTCCCAATGGAGTCAGACTCATTATCCTGAATTTTTTAACCAAATTTTGCAGACCACAGATATTGACCCTGAATACGTGGGAAATGGTTTATTAATTTTGGATACAGAAGAGTATACCCAAGCTAAAGCTTGGGCAGAACAATACCAAATTCCATTACAGCTTTTATCAGGGGAAAATATTTATGACTGTGAGCCTGAACTAGGCCAATTTAAAGAAGCTTTTTGGTTGCCAATGATTAGCCAAGTACGCAACCCACGTTTAATGAAAGCACTTAGAAAAGCTTTAGAACTTGCTGATATTGCTCTACTGGAGCATTATCAAGTGACCGCGTTAGAAGTACTCGGACAAAAAAATATTGGCATACATACGGAAAATCATGGTTTTCTGGCAGCAAAACACGTTGTCATTGCAGCAGGTGCTTGGAGTGGTCGGTTATTAAATACGATTAATATTCCTTTGGATATTAGCCCCGTACGTGGACAAATGATTTTATTTTCAGCTCAACCAGGGTTGATGTCCAGAATTATTCTTTCCAATGAACATTATATTATTCCACGCCGAGATGGATGTATATTAGCGGGCAGCACTTTAGAACAAACAGGCTTTAAAAAAGAAACAACAGAAAGGGCATTGCAAAACCTTAAATATTCTGCCATTACATTTGTACCTCGCTTGGCTGATTACCGCATTACTCATCATTGGGCAGGTTTACGTCCAAGTTCCCCTAATGGCATCCCTTATATTTGTCAACATCCTAATATTGAAGGTTTATATATTAACACCGGACACTTTCGTAACGGTGTGGTGTTAGGACTTGCTTCGGCAAGATTAATGGGAGATATTATTTTAGAACGCTCCCCTATTCTGGATCCAGAGCCTTATAAATTACCTGGTTAATTACAATATACTGATGACAAATCATGTTACTCTTTACATATAAGTTTAGGTTTAACCTTATCTTTTAATGTTAAAGACAACTATGAATAGGGTTAGCTTAAGCATTAACCCTTCGAGTAAGCGAAAGGAAATCATTGAAATATTAATAGTCAATTAGCTAATAATTTGGGTAAGATTTTACAAAAAGTCTATTCTTTTCCAAGTGTCGCCTGTTTTAAACCATCATAGTTACCATCTACTGCTAATTCATACCCCTGAATTCTGAGGTTTGCTGCCAGCACATGATCTTCATACCACAAAGGGACATAAGGCAATTGTTCAAAAATATGCATTTGTAATTCGCGATATAAATTTGCCTGTGCTTCCAAAGTTAATGCCGCTTCTGCTTGTTCAATTAATTGATCTGCTCGTTTATTTTCCCAACGCCCACGATTTGCCGCCGCTGGTGGCAGTGATTCGCTGTGAAAAACATATCTAAAAATGTCAGGTGTCGTAATGCCGACCCATGAAAGGCTGTACATTTGAAATCGACCTTTTTTAATATCAGCGTAAAAAGTTCCCCAGTCATAAGTGCGAATATCAATTTGAATATTGACTTTAGCCAATTGGTGCTGAATTACTGTGGCAACTCTTATTCTTAAAGGATTATTAGTTGTTTTATACATCAAATGAGCCGGTTGCTTTTCGTTAATGCCAACAGTCGCTAATAATTTTTTGGCCCTTTCAGGATCATAATCATAGCTACCCAAGTTAGGATTACCTGCCCAATGTGTTGAAGGAAAAAAGCCACTGGCAGGACGCGCAGCATCGCCCAATACATAACGAATGATTTCTTCTCGATTAAGCGCATAAGCAATGGCTCGGCGGATTGTTAATTGTTTAGTGACTTCATCTTTCAAATTAAAACCAATATAAGTAAAATTACTACCTTTTCTTTTGCGAACATATAATTCTGGCCGTTTTTCCAGCCAAGTAATCAGTTCTGGTGATAAATCATTTTGTAGTAAATCCAATTCTCCGCGTGCTAACTTCAGCACGCGTACCACAGGGTCTTTCACTTCTATAAATTCAATAATTTGAGCATCTTTTAAGCGCTGTAAACGCAGGTGATTACTTTGTGGCCAATCAAGGAATTTAAATTCACCACTGCCCAGAGGTTGTGTATTGAAAGGGTGTTTTGCTGTCACTAGCTGTTGAGGCAAAATGCCGTGTGACAAGTGTCCTGGAAATAGTGTATCTGGCTTATTCAAAGTGAATTCAAGCGTATTATCGTCCTGCACTTTAATCGTTTGAATCATCCCCAACCCACCGCGATGTGGCGATTCTGATTTCTCATTCAAAATAAAGTCATAGGTAGCTTTGACATCGTGCGCTGTTAAACGTTTTCCATCATGAAATTGCCGACCAGTTTGATCTAAATGAAATAGGTAATGGGTGAGATTCATTTTTTCCCAAGTGGCTAAATCTGGTATTGGACGTAGATTTTCGTCGAATTGCACCAAGCTACGATAGAGTAAACGATTGATTCTAGCAGAAACCGCATCTGTTGCGAAACGTGGGTCTAAAGTCACCGGCGCATTGGATAAGCCAAAACGGATACTGGTTTGTGGGGCTTTGTCACAGGCTGTTATGCTGATTATGATACACAGAATTAGGAGAAGACGCATAAGCATTGTACGAAATATTAATTTAGCGACTATTATACAAGGGTATGCTTAAAAGTGTGTATTTTTTATCGTGCCCAAGTTTTATTTGGGCACGGTCTGTTCAGAAAGCTTTGTTTCCCAAAACACAAATTTTTTGGAATCAGCTAGTGTAGAAAAGCTGCAATAATCGGCATGTTTTTCTCCAACCATGACAGCAATATCTAAGATGAACTATCTTCTGGATTCGCTTGAACTGGATTGGCTGGAAAGCCATTTTCTGGTGTGCAAGTGTGACAGGCAATACCATCGTCGCCATCGTGCCATAATTTATCTTCAGGCTCATAATAAAAACCATCCAGTATCACAGGTATAGGAAAACCATTTGCTTCAGTACAAGTATGGCAAATACCCTGAGTGTCACGCCATTTCATGGCTTTGATATCAAAATAAATTTGTTCGTTAGTCTCAGAGGAAACTTCCACGTTCAAACAGGGCATTCCTGCAGACTGTTCTGCCATTCTATGGGCTTCTTGGTTCTGTTGACGTTGTGGAGGAACTTTACCTACAACACATATATCATCAGTGGTAATTTTACTTACAATTAGATAGGAACTCATTTTAGTAGGTTTTTCCGGATTTTCTGAAACATTAAAACGAACAATCATCGCAACTGGACTTTTTGGTTTTCCACCTTGATAGCGCCACTCAATTTTGGAACCCAACTCACTCATATTCGCGGAAATTGTTTCCTGAAAGTTGAGTGGATAATCTATGCCTCTTCTGCTTAAAATAATGCTTTGACGCAAATCTCCTTCCGTCACCCGTACCTTGATGTTGCTAAAACTGGGGCAAGATTGAACACTTCCCACCTCATCTGCGTTCAATGTCGTGCAGTCTGCTTCTACAATCGAAGTATAATTGCTATCAAAACTAACCGCATATGCTGGCAAGGAGCTAAGAAAAACGCTTGCAACAACAAACAGTTTAATTGGTTTTATTTTCATTGGCTATCTTTCCTCTTTCAATTGAATATTGGATAATACATTAGAGTTTATACCTATTTAACGTAACTCATTGGTTTATATCATATTTGCATCTTTAGAAAACGAGTAAAATCAAGCGCTTAAATTAAACAAGTTTTGTTCACACCACCATTTAATCTGCATTATTGTACAATAGTTTTTTCCATCATTTAATAAAACTGATAAAATTTACTGGGAAAGATTTATTCTGGCTCATTCCAAAATTTTATGTGGGAGTAAATCTGTAATTTGCGCCTAAATTTTATGGATAGGATTAAAACTCCCGCCAGCTTAAAAACTAAAATTTGCAGGCTAGAAAAAAATACTTTAACGTTGGTATTACCTTACCTTGCCAATTTTCGGTCATTGCGCACTAGATATTTAACTTATTTTAGACTATCTTTCTTTGATAACTAGCTTAAACATAAAGCTTTTTACTATAATTCATTTTTCTAATACTCTGGTAGGCATTTATGAGATTAAAATGTTTGATTAAACCGCTTGTAACGGGGCTAATTATAGCACCATGGTTAACAGCCCAAGCAACCACTTATTACATTAGTAATGTTGCGGGTAATGATGCCAACAACGGTACGTCTTCTTCTACCCCCTGGAAGACCTTAGATAAAGTTAACAATCCCAGTTTTGATTTTCAACCTGGTGATCAAATCCTCTTTCAACGTGGAGATGAATTTCGGGGGCACATTGAAGTTGTTAGCCAAGGACTTGCTGGACAACCCATTGTTTATGGCGCTTATGGCGATGCTAATGCTGCTAAGCCAATTATTAATGGCGCGGAACTCATTACAGGTTGGAAAAAATGTAGTACTGAGTGTGGTAATTTGGCACAAGTCAACAATATTTACTACGCAGATGTTGTTTTACCACAGGCGTTGTATAAACAAAATCGCAATGATGCGGGAACAATGTACGATCAAGGAATTAGCCAGTTATTCGTCAATGGCGAACGCCAAGTTGCAGCACGTCATCCAAACACTCCTGCCCCAGATGCAAGCAACCCAGATAATCTAAACGACAAGTATTTTTACATGGAAAAAGGGACGGGAACAACCAAGATTGCCATGTTGACGGAAGATTGGAAAACGTTGCCCACTAAAAATTTAGTTGGTGCACATGTCCACGCCAAATCTATGCGTTGGACACTAGCAACACAAAATGTCAAAAGTGTGGATTCTGCCTCAAGAGTGATTACTTTAGATGGCAATGCGACGCTTAACGATGGCTGGGGTTACTTCCTCAATAATAAATTAGAATTCATTGATGCTCCAGGTGAATGGTATTTTGATGAAAAAACTAAGCGTATTTACTTATATCCAGCCTCAGGAATTGATCCTAAAACGGCTAAAGTTGAAGGTTCGACTTATTTGATGGATATTTTGAAAATTTCGACATCTAAGTCACCAACTAATTTGTTAACGAATGGCGTTAACATTGAAGCTGATAGATCGAATTATGAAGTAAAATTTATTACAATTGAGAATCTTCATATCAAATATCACTCTGGTCATGGTGTTCTAAGTGTGCATGATGAAACTACAGTTCAAAACAACACCATTGAAATGCCAGATGCTTATGGTATCCGTTTTGCCCGTTTTGGAGATGATGGCGTTGCAGACAATCATTTTTTAATTAAGGGCAACCTAATTATCGGACCAAATAGTAATGGTATTAGGATGCTAGGTTCTGACAGTCAAATTATTGGCAATACGATTAAAGACGTAGCAGTATTTGAAGCATTGGGTGTCAATGGTATGGCAGGGGCTTCACCTAAAAATAAAGAAGGCATTGGATTCGCCCATAATGATGGAACAGGCATTAGAGGAAGTGGCAACAATATTAACATTTCAGGTAATAATTTGGATAATATTGGTTATGCAGCCACTTTTGTAAAAGGGCTGAATATCACTATCGAAAACAACGTCATTAATCGTTCTTGTTCATCAAAAGCCGATTGTGGTGGTGCCCATGCCTATTACACAGAAGATTATACTAAAGAATATGCTAATGTTAATTTAGTCATTCGCAATAACATTATTTTAAACACAATTGGCAATACAACAGGTGCCAAACGTTACACAGGTTCAGGCATTAATTATACTGTACCTTTTGGTATGGGTGTTTACATTGATGGTCATCCTAAAGGTGTCATTGTTGAAAATAATACTGTCGCTAATTCTAGTTATTCAGGCTTACTTGTTCACGATGCCAGTGAAATTACCTTCACAAATAATGTTGGTTTTGGTAATCAAAAACGGCAGTTAGATTTTGCACTTGGTAATGCTCCCTATATTGAAAAAATGACGGTCACTGGCAATATTTTATATTCCTTAAGTAATGCGCAAAGAACGTTGTCTTTACCAGCAGCTAGCAGTGGTACTAAAAATCTGTTTACAACTTCAGATAAAAACTACTTTTTTAATCCTTATATTAGAAATGCACCAAGTGCAGTCAGTTCTCCTTATCAATATTTGATTGAACAAGCAGGCGTTTCCAATAAATATTCTCTTACCCAATGGCAAGCTGACAGTGGGAAAGATAAAAATTCAAAAACCAATAGTTTTGAACTTACCCCTCATCAAATACAATCAGTTTTAGGTTCTGTTCCTATTTCGAATGGAACGTTTGATGCAGGTATTGACATTTGGTCTACCTTCCCAACAGGTACGTGGAATCCAGATAAAATCAGTGCGGGTAGCTTAGAAATGTCTAAAGGTAGTTCTAATGCTACAGTGAAACCCAGCAGGCTATTTCCAATCGAAGCAGGCAAATACTACCGTATTAGTTTCAAAGGAATGGCTGATCAAGCCAACGTCGTGATTTACACACGTGTACGCAAACAAGATCGTAGCGATGTGGCTAATCCTCAAGTTTGGGAATATTTCCTCATGCAACCAGAAGCAAAGAACTTTTCTGCGGTTTTTCAAGCCACGACAGCAGGAAGCGATTATGAGCTAGAATTCACTGTGCCCAGTGATGAATCTTATAAAAATTTCTGGTTGGATGACGTAATCTTTGAAGAGGTTAACGTTTTGCCTTATGAGTCCACAGAACAAGGTTACTCCGCTATTGTCGGTGAATCCATGGTCAATATGTTAGAAGGCTACAGTGCAAGCTTTAGTGGTTGTTTGTTCCCTTCTAAAGCAATTCTTTTTTACAACCCCAGTAGTGCAGCAGCAACGCTGGATTTAGCAGGTATCCAATACCATAAAGTCGATGATACACCAGTATCAGGCACATTGTCCGTACCCGCTTACGACTCAGAAGTACTGATTGTTGATGGCAACAATACGTTAGCAGTACTTAATCCACCTCAATGTAAAGTGGCAACAACCATAGCAGCAGATACTTCTACTACAACACCAACAGATAACAATTCTGATGGTTCTGATACCACTGGCACGGATGATTCAAGTGGCAAAGGCTCTGATACAACGCCAGATACCAATCCGGATACGAATAACCCAAATGATAATGGTGGCACACCAGATGATGTTGAAGCTCATCATGTACCCACAGTTTCTCAATGGGGAATATTAATTTTGAGTATTTTATTGTTGATAGTGGGTATTTTTTCTTTTGGTAGTCACCGTAAACAAACGATGTAAATGTTTGGGATGTATTTATATACATCCCTCTATCCAGTAGAAATTGACTATGAATTAATACTTAAGGAACGGGAACTCAATAAAATCAGAAACAAGACCTGGCAGGTTTTCAAAACCTGCCAGGTCTGATTAAAAACTTATGAATGTTATTTAATTCCTATTCCTAAGCTGCCGGTGCAGGTTTACAGCCTGTACCGTCTATTTTTGGAATGTGGAAACATTATTGTCCACTTTCTTGCAATCTTGAAATATCCGCTATTTGCAAAAACATTTGTCTGATGACTTGCAAAAAAGCTAAACGGTTTGTGCGCACGGTATCATCTTTATCCATCACCATCACATGATCAAAGAAATTATCGACAGCTACCCGCAAAGCAGCGAGTTGTTGCAAAGCATTGGCATATTCTTTCTGTTTCAAAGCTGGCATGATAGCTTGCTGAATGGTTTGCATTTGGTCATACAGGGTTCTTTCTTCAGTCTGATTAAAGTAAGTTGGATCTGGGTGCTTTGGAAATGGTTCTTCCGTTTTTTTCAAAATATTGTGAATCCGCTTGTTAGCACTGGCCAAACTTTCAGCCTCACTTAGCTGACGGAAAGTTTCAACACCATGAATTCGTTTATCTGCATCCAAAGGACTTGTTGGACGGCAAATCAACACGGCTTCGACAGAATCATAGCGAATACTTTTATCTTGATAATAGCTTTTCATACGTTCTAAAATAAAATCAAATACTTGCGTATTTACATCTGTTTGTGTCAAAATTCCCGCTGCATATGTGTCTTTAGAAATATTTAATAAGTCCTGTAAATCTAAAGGTAATGCACATTCAATCATAATGCGTAAAATACCGATGGCTGAACGTCTCAAGCCAAATGGGTCCTTATCCCCAGTTGGAGGCAAACCAATACCAAAAATACCTACCAAGGTGTCTATTTTATCCGCAATTGCAACTGCTTGCCCTAAAGGCGTTTTAGGTAAACTATCTCCCCAAAAACGTGGCATATACTGTTCACGCAAAGCAATCGCCACATCATCCGTTTCGCCATCATGATATGCATAGTATTCACCCATAATGCCTTGTAGTTCAGGAAATTCGCCAACCATATCAGTTAATAAATCACATTTAGACAATTGGGCTGCCCGAATACCTTGTAATTCATTTTGACCTAATTCGACTGCAATTTTGCCTGCTAACGTTGCTATCCGTTTTGATTTATCATACAGATTACCCAATTTATTTTGAAATATGACAGTTTTTAATCGTTCTAAACGACTTTCCAAAGATTGAGCACGGTCTTGTTGCCAAAAGAATTCAGCATCGCTAAAGCGAGGTTTTAATACCCGCTCATTACCTATTTTAACGATGTCAGGTTGTTGGCTGTCTATATTGCTAATGGTAATAAATTTAGGAATTAATTGATTATGTGCATCGACCATATGAAAATATTTTTGATGATCTTTCATCACAGCAATTAAAGCTTCCGCGGGCACGTCTAAAAATTTTTCATCAAAACTACCCGTGACTACGGTTGGCCATTCCACTAAATTAGTCACTTCACTGAGTAATAATTCGCTGATAATCGCTGTTCCACCAATATCTTCCGCGGCTTGTTCAATCAATACGCGTACCTTTTCTCGCCGTGTTGCAAACGCAGGAATCACATGGCCTTTAGCTTCTAACGTTTTGACATACTCTTCAGGACTGACTAATTCGATAGGTGTTGGGTGGTGAAAACGATGACCGCGCGTCATGCGTCCGCTCCGTACTCCTAAAATTTTGGTTTCAACGGCATGGTGACCAAATAAGATGACCACCCAATGAACAGGGCGCACGAACTCATAGTCCAAGTCACTCCAACGCATTCTTTTGGGAATAGGCAGAGCGGCTAATGCGGATTCGATAATATCTGTTAACAAGGTTTCGGTGGATTGACCTGCTTGCGTGGAACGAAATATTAACCATGTACCTTTATCCGTTTCCATGCGCTCCAGTTGGTCAACTTCTACCCCACAAGAACGCGCAAATCCCAAGGCGGCTTTTGTCGGATTCCCCTCACCATCATACGCAGCTTTCAAGGCAGGACCACGTTTTTCAACGATCTGATCGGCTTGAGCGACATCCACACCTTTGACATGCACCGCTAAACGTCGAGGCGTCGCAAAGGGTTGAGAAATAGTGTAGTGCAAATTGGCTTGTTCCAAACCCCTGCAAATACCGGAAGAAAACGCTTCAGATAATTTTTCTAAGGCTTTGGGAGGTAATTCTTCTGTGCCAATTTCAACTAACAAATCTTGGGTATGACTCATGAGGCTGCTCCTGCGACTGTTTTGCACATGGGAAAATTAAGCGATTTACGTCTATCGTAATAGGCTTGGGCTACAGCCCTGGCTAACGTTCGTATTCGCAAAATAAATCGTTTTCTTTCAGTCACCGAAATCGCATGACGAGCATCTAACAAATTAAATGTGTGAGAAGCTTTAAGCACCATTTCATAAGCGGGCAAAGGCAATCCTTTTTCAATTAATTGTGTACTTTGTTGCTCACAGGTATCAAACCAATCAAATAATTTTTCCACCGGTGCGCATTCAAAATTAAACGTTGACATTTCCACTTCATTTTGAAGAAACACATCACCATAAGTCATTCTACCTAAGGGGCCATCTGCCCACACTAAATCAAACACATTTTCAACATTTTGCAAATACATAGCAATGCGTTCCAAACCATAGGTAATTTCCCCGGTGACAGGTTTGCATTCTAAACCACCCACTTGTTGAAAATAGGTAAATTGCGTCACTTCCATCCCGTTTAACCAAACCTCCCAACCTAATCCCCATGCACCTAATGTGGGTGACTCCCAATTGTCTTCTACAAAACGAACGTCGTGCACCAGCGTATCAATTCCCAGCATTTTCAATGAACCCAAATACAATTCTTGAATATTAATCGGAGAGGGTTTAATCACCACTTGAAATTGGTAATAATGCTGCAAACGGTTAGGATTTTCTCCGTAACGTCCATCAGTGGGGCGACGCGAAGGTTGTACGTAAGCGGCACTCCAAGGTTCAGGACCAATTGAGCGCAAAAATGTGGCTGGATGAAACGTGCCAGCACCGACTTCCATATCATAAGGTTGTTGAATGACACAGCCTTGCTGCGCCCAATACTCTTGTAATGCGAGAATTAAGGTTTGAAAAGTCATAGGGGGTGACACAGTGATGTTCCTTCTACTTAAGTAGCTAAAAAGCGTAAGTATAACGGTTGAAAGGATATTTGTGTATCTTGTGCTTTATCTATGTCGATGGATTAAGCACATCTTAAAAAAAGATAGGCTTGACAGATTTATAAAATTTGCTAAGTCTTTTTTGACAGTTTGATGGCTAAAAATATATACGAATTAGTTACACCATTGATTTTCACATGGGATACCATCATTATTGCCATCCATTTTAGTATTAGGACAGTTTCTTAAAAAATATTTAGCTTCATCACATGATGTCATTTGTGAACAGTGTTCTCTCCCATCACAACTGTAATTTTGTTGGTATATTTTTTCTGTTGGAGTTAAATAAGTTGGATTAGTACTGTTGGATGAATTGTTTTCTTCAACCATCACTTTATAAAACACTAATCCAATACTGATAATTATTACGATAAAGATAAGCTTAACAACTCCATTGTTTTTTGTCGTCTTTTTAGCCGTTTTAGGGCTTACTTTTGGTTTTACAGATTGGACTCCTTCTATCCTTGCGTTAACGGCTCTTTTCCTACCTTTATTATCTGACTGAACTTCGTAATAAATGGTATCACCAACGACAGGGCTACGATTCATATTTTTTAGCGCAGAAATATGGATAAAAATGTCATAAGTTCCATTTTCAGGTTTTATAAAACCAAATGCTTTATCTTTATTCCAACTTTTTAACAAGCCTTTTTGCATACTAGTGTTCATAAATTTATACCTTATTATTTATAATGAATATATATTACCACTAAAGGTAAAAAGTATCTAGTACGGGTTCTGATTTTTAAAAGCTGGTCACATAATGCAAAACCCGCACAACCATAAATTTGTCATTATGAGATTAGAATTCAAGCAATATGACGATAAAAATTAAAACTTTCAAAAAACCTTAACACAGACAAAAAAACTTTAGTTAAGTACCCAATTACCGTGCTAAAATATTATTAATAGTATTGTAATAAATGAGTATTTCGTATGCCTCCAAATTCAGCCGAACAAGTTAGCTTAGAAAGTGATAATTTTGAAATACACCGTCAACCTAAAGTATTGGTTGTTGATGATGATCCTATTATTTTAGAACTATTAACTTCCTGGCTACAAAAAGATTATAAAACCCAAACTGTAGAAAATGGATATGATGCGATTACCAAACTATCAATTTTCAACCCTGATCTCGTCATTACCGATTTGCGCATGGAAGAAATGGATGGTATTGCTTTATTAAATGAAATTCAGCAATACAATTCAGTTTTACCCGTTATTATGCTTAGTGGTAGCGCCCATATTTCTGATGCAGTACGTGCTGCACATCAGGGTATTTACGAATTTTTAACCAAACCGGTTGATCCTGATGCACTATTTACTTGCGTAAAATCTGCCCTAAATCATATCCGCACTGCCCATGGAGAAAATGCCTTTGCACCTGAAATTATTCACCAAAGTTCAGGCATGGCCAATTTACTAAAACAAGCAGAAAGAGTTGCCAAAACCCGTAGCAGTGTATTTATTGGCGGAGCAACAGGAACAGGCAAAGAAATGCTTGCCAAAGCAGTTCACCGAGCCAGTCCGCGTGCTGATCAAATATTCATGGCCGTTAACTGTGGTGCATTATCAGAACAACTATTAGAATCTGAACTATTTGGCCATGAAAAAGGGGCATTCACTGGTGCAGTTAAAAAGAATTTAGGTTTATTTCAGGCAGCAAATGGCGGTACCGTATTTTTAGATGAAATCGGTGATATGCCTGGTACATTACAAGTTAAATTACTGAGAGTACTTCAGGAAAGCCAAGTTAAGCCTGTTGGTGGCATTCAAAGCATTGATGTTGATGTTCGTGTAATTTCAGCCACTCACCAGGATTTGGAACTCGCGGTTAAACGGGGGGAATTCCGAGAAGATTTATTTTATCGCCTCAACGTTATTCCTCTACATATACCAAACCTTGCTGAACGCCAAGAAGATATTCCACTACTCATTGAACATTTTTTAACTTTGCAAGCAAAGCGTGATGAAACCAACGATATGCCAAGATTTTCACCAGAAGCCCAGGATTATATGGTTTCATTCCCCTGGCCTGGCAATGTCCGACAACTACAAAATATTGTTGAACAATGTAGCGTTTTAGCCACCTCTCCCATTATTCCACTGTCATTGGTTAAACATGCCTTGCGTGAGGATGTGAATAAGTTCCAAACTTTAGAAGAGGCAAGAAAAGAGTTTGATAAACTTTATTTAACGCGAGTACTTCGTATGTGGGAAGGAGAAGTAGCAGGAGCGGCTCAGGCTTCAGGCTATACAGAAATAGACAAATTTAAACAATTACTTGCACACTACAATATTAATTCGCTTGATTTTAGACACGGAAATAATAACGATGATGCTGCCTCAGAAGAAGGAGACAGCATTTATCAGCTTTAAGCAGCAGCTTGCATATTACGAATATGCATATTCAGGCGACTTTTATGCCGTGCAGCCTTGTTTTTATGAATTAAACCTTTGTTTGCCATGCGGTCGATAATAGGCACAGCCGTTTGGTAAGCTGTTACTGCAGTTTCTTTATCACCAGTTGCAATTGCTTTGACAACTTTTTTGATATTTGTCCGCAACATAGAACGACGACTTGCATTATGTTCACGTCGTTTTTCAGATTGTTTTGCCCGCTTTTTTGCTTGAGGGGTGTTCGCCAATGTTTTGCTCCTAACAAAATGCTTTCTTAAACTTACAATTCTATGAATGATTAAGACAAATTGTCAAGGAAAATTTATTTTAACCAATAATTATTTGGCCAAAATGTTTCACAAATGTACGCTTCGCACGTCAAAGTCAGAACGCTTAGTCTTGTCGTGCGGCGCGGCACGAAAAATCTATATAAAAAGCACCACTGAATGTTGATTAGTCTTGAGCATACAAAAAACATTTTTAATCCTATCTCACTCAATACAACTAACCTAAATTCGACCGACTATCCGCTTTGGCTTAAATTGGCTATAATTACTTATTCTCAACTATTTTTAAGTACGCGATTAGGTGTTTTTTCTTAAAATCAATGTCTTTATTTTATCCACAACAACATCTATGGTTTGTTTGCCAAACAATTTGCAACCAACGTTTGTTTGCTTTTGTGATTATTGGTTTACTCTCAATCTCATGTGCGCCTCAGCCGCCTAAGCCATCACCTGGCCATATTCACATGGAAGAAATAAATCCAATTGCACAAGATGAAATTCCACAGCCTGTGAGTCAAATTCCTTTTGTTCCTCCTCCTCAACCGTTACCTCCCTTAGAAACTTATACCGTTGTCGTTAATAATGTACCGGTTGATGAACTCCTATTTGCACTAGCCAGAGATGCGAATTTAAATGTGGATATTCATCCAAATATTAAAGGCAAAGTTACCTTAAATGCGATTGATCAAACGATACCACAAATATTAGAACGTATTACTAAGCAAGTTGATTTACGTTATCAGATTGAAAATAATCATATTACTATTTCACTAGATTTACCTTATTTTCGTTCTTACAAAGTTGGTTACGTCAATATGTCGCGTGATAGCGTGAGTGAAGTAAAAATTTCGACACAGATTATTACTGACCTGGAAAAAGTGACTGGTTCAGGAGAAGGCTCATCAACAGGTGGCAGTGGAGAATCAGGGGGTGCTGAAGGAAATAATTCCACAACAACGATTACTAACAAATCAAATAACCGTTTTTGGGAAACATTAAGACAAAATCTTGAAGCCATTTTAAGCAGTAGTCAAAAGGATACTACAGCGAAGGTAACAAACAGTGTGGTGCTCAACGCAGAAAGTGGCATTTTAACTATTCACGCAACGCATAGCCAACATACTGAAATTCAAAAATTTCTGGATCAAGTAGTTGCCAGTGTCCAAAGACAAGTACTCATTGAAGCCACGATTGTCGAAGTACGTTTGGGCGACCAATATCAAGCAGGCGTTGATTGGAAACGAATTTCTGGGGATTACAGCTATATCCAATCATTAACTGGGGGTAATTTACAGAACCCTCCATTTTATGCCATTGGTTACAATAACCCTAATAGTCGGTTTGGTGATATTTCTGCAACTGTGCGTTTATTAGAACAATTCGGTGCTGTCAAAGTTTTATCCAGCCCAAAATTAATGGCTCTAAATAATCAAACTGCTATTTTGAAAGTTGTCGATAATTTAGTGTACTTTAGCATTGAAATAAATACCTCGGAATCACTTGAAAACAACACTTTTAGGGCAAATTATGATACAGAAATTCACACGGTACCTGTTGGTTTAATTATGGCAGTCACACCACAAATAGGTGAAACCGGTATTGTGACATTGAATATTCGCCCAACGATTTCAAGGGTAATTGATTACGTCAATGATCCTAATCCCAGCTTGGCAAGTTTAGGTATTGTTAACAAAATTCCTATTATCCAAGTCAGAGAAGTTGAATCCATTTTGAAGATTAATGATAGCCATGTTGCGGTGATCGGCGGATTAATGCAAGATTCTTCTGATCGCAAAAAAGATGGGATTCCCGTTTTGTCTGATGTACCGTTAATCGGTGACTTATTTAGTTATCGCAATGATCAATATAATAAAACAGAATTGGTCATTTTTTTACGACCCACAGTGATAAAAGAAGCCAGTTTACAACAAGATTTACAAAAATATCGTGCATTTCTACCAAAAGTAACTCAACCTGAAAATATTCCGCCAACAGGCTTTGTGCAACCTTAGGAGCGGGAACTAAATAAAATCAGAAACAAAACCTGGCAGATTTTAAAAACCTGCCAGGTCTGATTGAAAACTTGGGCAAAATATGGTTTAAAGATTCGGCTTTGATTAGAGTCTTAAACTTAACTAAAAAAACGCTATGACAACACCTGCCATCGAAATCAAAGCATTACGTACTCAATTTGGTAACGCAATCATCCATGATCAATTGGATTTAACGATTAACCAAGGTGAAATTATTGCGTTAATTGGAGGAAGTGGCTCGGGTAAATCAACGTTATTACGGGAAATTGTTTTATTGGAAAGACCTGTATCTGGTTCAATTAAAGTCTTTGGCAAAGAAATCACGCAATTATCAGAAAAAAAAGCGCTATGGCTGAGACAACGTTGTGGCGTAATGTTCCAGCAAGGCGCATTATTTACATCTTTAACCGTTGCAGAAAATGTTATGTTTCCTTTGCGGGAACACACTGATTTATCACCAAAACTGATGGCTGAATTGGCTGGTTTAAAACTAGCTTTAGTGGGATTACCACGCGATGTGGGTAAAAAATTTCCAGCACAATTAAGCGGTGGTATGATTAAGCGAGTGGCTGTTGCGAGAGCTTTGGCTTTAGACCCAAGTATTTTATTTTTGGATGAACCTACTGCTGGTTTAGACCCAATTGGTGCAGATGCTTTGGATGATTTAATTCTTACACTAAGAGAATTATTGGGGTTAACAATTGTGATTGTGACCCATGACTTAGACACCTTGTGGAAAGTCACAGATCGCATTGCCGTTTTATCAGATAAACAAGTGCTAGCTGCCTTACCCGTTAAGCAGTTAGCAAGCTTAGACCATCCATGGCTAGCAGACTATTTTCAAGGTACTCGCGGTAGAATGTTGGGACATTAAAAATTAAAATATATTTGGTATTTAAGTAGCCAATGAAATATCTGAAATAGCCATCATATTATTAAAATAATCCAAAGTATTTTTGGCTTCTGTTTGCATATCGTATTGTTTGACAGTTTCCAAACCTTGCACAAGCAATTGCTGTTGTAATGATGGATTGCCCAAAATATTTAAAATTGCTTCTGCACAAGCTTTTGGCTGCTTTGGCGGTACCAATAAACAACTTTCCCCGTCTCGCGCATATTCCATCACGCCTCCCTCATTGGTTAATACACAAGCAGTCCCACAGGCCATGGCTTCCAAGGCAGGTCGACCAAAACCTTGATAGTCCGAAGCATCCACAAATATATCAACTTGTGAATATAAATTTGCCAGTTGATTTTGTTGAGAAACAATGCCTTTATCTGTGTAGTCAAACGGAATAGCTTGTTTAAATAATTGACTATCTCCAAACAATATAATCTCTACAGTTGGCATGGCTAATTTTACTTGGTGAAGTGCTGAAATTAGCGTATCATAACCCCGCCAAGGCGTACCAGGTCTGGCCATAGCTAAAATAGTGAGGTGGGAGGTTCTTTCAACTTCTCTGGGATAAAATAAATCTAAGTCCATGCCAATACAAATTTTGTCACTTTGATAACCGTTTTTTGATAATAACCCCTTTAACCAATCAGAAGTGACAATTCTATTTTGGATTAATTGATAAGTGGCTTCCACTGCTTGTCTTTCGCTAATATTCTTTTCAGGAAAAAACCAACTTTCATAATCTTGTAAGTAATAGCAACTTGTTGAGGCTAAGCCTTGTTGAACTATTTTATTTGCCCAAGTTGCAGTTCCCCAATGCGTTGCGACAACAATATCTGTTTCAGGACAATTTTTAATTAATGCCTCTGAATTTTTAAAAACCAAAGGTTCTGTATATAAACGCCAGTTTTTTATTTCGGGGTCAACAAATAATGCAGCAATTCTGGCTTCAATACCCAATAAAATCAGTTCATTGACTAATTGAACTACAGATAATACGCCACCTGCAATCACAAACTTGTTTAACAAATAAGTCACTCGTAAACGTTTTGGACGAGTTACTGCCTGAATTTTAATCGGATCAGGCACGGGTGTCCAAGCATGTAATAAGCGTCTCAAACCTCGCAGTGGTGCCAACATCAAATCAAATACGCTTTTTTGCTGCCAAGCTTGTAATAATTCACGATAATTTGTCCACAAGGTTGGCATAGGATCAAAACGTTGTTTTAAAGCAAATAAATTTTTAACAGGTTTTAGAGGATTACGTTTTTGATAAGCTTGAAACTGTTGCCAATAGACTTTTTTCCAACGACTATCAAATATTTTACGATTATGTTGATAATGGGCTAAATTATCGCTGAAACTTGCGCCACCCTGGTGATAAACATAGACATCATCCGCCACCACAGTTCGATAACCTTGAGTGGTCAAACGCATACATAAATCGGATTCTTCACAATAGCCCTGTCCATAAATTTCATCAAACAAACCCACTTGTTCTAAAGCTGCCCGTTGCAGCAGCATACAAAATCCTACGCCTGTAACAACATCAGGATAGTCACATGAAGGATGTTGCTGCAAATAAGTATCCATGTCATAGAAATTTGTTCCTGGCAACATGGGTAAATCTATTTGGGCAGCATGATTTGTTAAGGGGTTGACTGAAGCTATGCGTTGATTAGAGTCTGCACAAGCAATTAAACGAGCAAGCCAATTGGGCGTCACCACCACATCACTGTTCAGCAGCAAAACGTAAGGTGCTGAGCCTTGGATGATACCAAAATTGCAAGATTTTACAAACCCAAGATTGTGTGGATTAATATATAAACTTAGTTGTGGAAATATAGCTGCTTGAGTAACAAGATAACGACTTGTAACAACATCACTGGCATCATTAATGAGATAAACGTGATAATTAACGTTTTCAGTGTGTGTTAAAAGGGCGTTTAAACAGGGTTTGACGTAAGTTAAACTGTTGTGGATGGGTAGAACGATATCACAATGCATAATAAAAAGGGTTTCAGTGCGAAACCCTCATTAAATTATAAGGATAAAATCCAGGTGACAAGAGCATTCATGTCTTCATCGCTGACATTTGGGTTCGGTGACATGGGTATTTGTCCCCAAGTACCGCTCCCCCCTGTTGTAATTTTTTCTGCCAACATGGTCGGTGCATTGGTATCACCTTTGTATTTATCTGCAACTTGTTTGTAAGAAGGACCAATGCTTGCGTCAGCAATTTTGTGACAAGTCATGCAAGGATATTTTTTTTCAGCAATTAATGCAGTAGCTTGTTCATCAGTCAGTACAGCAACATCACCACCAGTACTTGCTTCCATGCCTTCTGCTGACATACTGTCCATACCAGACATACTTTCTGCTGCATTAGCTGCGGTCAAAGATAAAATCCAATCAACCAAAATTTTTAATTCAGTATCGCCCATCGCATTGGGTGGCATGGGTACACTACCCCAAGTACCGGTGCCACCTGCTTTAATTTTTTCTGCCAACATATCTGCTGCAGCCGCATCACCTTGGTATTTAGCTGCCACTTCAGTGTAAGAAGGTCCAACCATAGGCCCATCGACTTGATGGCAACCCATACAAGCATAAGATTTTTCTTTGATTAATGCCAAAGCCTGCTCTGTGGTGGCAGTGCCTTGAATGCTATCCAATACTGATTTTTTTTCTTCTACGGTGGCACTTGCAGTTGCGTCAGCGCCTCCAATGTTCACTTTGCCAACTGGGCTGGTACGTAACGCGACAGCTTCTTTTTTGAAAGCTGCTGCACCATCCACATTACGGTTATCACCAAAATTAACCCCAACTTTTTGTATAACTAAACCAATAACCACAGCAAGCACAATAATGCTGGCAATAGTGGCTAGAATGATAATATTATTCCTGGCTCGTACGGTTTCTTCTTGACTCACAACAGTTCCCCTTGAAATATTTAGGTGGACAGTAAAGTTAAAAAGTATATCACATCAATAATGAAACTCCCATTATATTAGCATGATTAGTGGCAAAAAAATAAGGGAAACTTGGTGTAAATCCTTAAGTATAATAAGTACAATTTAGGAAAATTTTAGTGAATTAATTAATAGAGTTGTATCACGGAATTTAAGATGGTATTTTGCGAAAAGGAGGATATAAGAAAGAACAAGTTTTGTAAACTTAGGAGAACGAGTATGAAAA
>JADGDF010000225.1 GCA_016745055.1 Thiotrichaceae bacterium
GAAATAATCAATAGAATCAAACAAGTAAGAGCAGAGTTGAATATGACACAACAAGGTTTTGCTGACTTGTTAGGAATTAGTCGAAGTTATCTAAAAGACATTGAATTGGGAAAACCACCTTCATTCAACTTCATAATGTCGTTAATAACGACAACAAACTACAGCTCAGATTGGATTTTAAAAGGAGAAGAAAATACTTCCAAAGCAGTAAACAAAGAACCAATAGCTGAATGGATAGTTCAATGGTTAGAAAATGCAGACGAAAAGAACCGGATTTGGCTAGAAATACAGATGAAGCGCTGCTTTCCCGAGTTTGAACAATGGGAAAAACTCAAACACCAAAAAATGCGCAATTAGAACTAATTTCATAGTAGGAGCATCAGGTTGGGCAACTTCTTTTGATGGTAGTACAGAAGTAAATATTCCAAATACAGAACCCTTTATTTGCAAATTCTTCATTAGCTCTTTCTGCTTGGGTTAATGTGGCTGGAAATTTTAGTGACCGTTACCATTGTTATATATCTTTGGCTGATTATGCAACAAAAGCAATAACCCTTGCCAAATATTGTCCTGAGGCTGGTGGTCCAATGTACATACAAATTCGCAACAGAGGTTCAACACATGCAGAAACTAGTAGTTTGGATACAGGATTGACTCTTCAACAAAAAGGATGGTTACATGTAGTTGGTGTTGCAGATCAGTCTCAAAGAAACTTGATGCCCTATGTTAATGGAATTAAGCAAAGGAGTGTAAACCTCATTGATTTTGATTTATCGAATCCTCGAGTCTTCATTGGTAACTGTTTTCCTCTGTCCTCTAGATATTCCTGGCCTAACATAGGATAGGCCCAATGGACGAAGTACGCATTTGGCATCGTGCATTATCAGAAAAGGAAATCCAAACGCTTTATAACATGGATAAGCCGTAAAACCATGTAGGTCGGGTTAGGCTTTTGCAACGCAGAAACTATAACCCGACATTTTGTACTGAACTTATGTGAATGAATAATTTTTTATTTTATAAAAACCAAACAAATAATAAAGCACCTAGGATTAGTCGATAAACAACAAAAGGAAACATACCAATCCTATCTAATAGGCGAATGAAAGTATAAATACACAAATAAGCACTGATGGCTGAAAAAAATGCCCCCAGCAATAAAGTTGCTATATCAGCGGCAAAGCTAGGCCCAATTATGCCAATGGTTTCTTTCATCCCCCCCAGAATAATAATTGGAATGGAAAGTAAAAATGAAAAACGAGCAGCAGATTGGCGGGTTAAACCAATTAGCAACGCGGCTGTAATTGTAATGCCTGAGCGAGAGGTGCCTGGAACCAAAGCAAGAGCCTGAGCAAAACCAATGATAAAAATATCATACCAAGTTAAAGTATATTCATGACGAGTACGTTTTCCTGTTACATCAGCCCACCATAACAATAATCCAAAAATAATAGTAGTACTCGCAATGATTAACGGGGAGCGAAGATAGTATTGCCATTGAAAATGCGTCATTAATAAACCAAAAATGGCAACGGGGATTGTGCCAACTAAAACACCCCAAGCTAATTGACTTTCTGAGGTTAATGTTTGCGTCTTAAAAGAAATAAGCCAACTGTGAATCAGAGGTTTCAAATCTTTGCGAAAGTATATTAGCACTGCTGTTAATGTGCCTACGTGCACAGCAATATCAAAGGCAAATCCTTGATCTTGCCAGCCAGTGAGGTGAGGAATCAATATCAAATGTGCGGAACTGGAAATAGGTAAAAATTCAGTAATGCCTTGAATTAAAGCAAGAACAATGATATGCCAAATGTCCAAAGTATGAGCACTTTTTTAGTGAATAGCGAAGGAATGGTGAAGCTTAAAGCAGTGTAAGATGGGTACTCAAAATCTATTTTAAGATAAATTTTGCAATCATGAGAGCAACATAATAGCACCAATAAATGACTATATTTTATCTTAATAATAGTGCCAAATAAAAGAATTGTAAATTGTAACAAATCGTAAGCGAAATTCCCATTCAAAAAATTATTTTGATATTTTACCACCTGAATATCTTTATTTACTCATTTCTCACTTTTCAAAATACCCACTCTCAAGTAAGATGACAGAAATAAATAAGTCAATGCTTATTTGTAAAAAATTGGTTTTGTTATTTAATGAAGGATGCCAACTATGGCTAAAGAAAAGGAAACCTTAACAGGTGCTGAGATTTTAGTGCGCTGCTTGCAAGCGGAAAATGTCGATTTTATGTTCGGCTACCCAGGCGGCGCAGTGTTACACATTTACGATGCCTTATTTAAACAAGATAAAGTACGCCACATTCTCGTGCGTCACGAACAAGCAGCCGTCCACGCGGCCGATGGTTACGCAAGAGCCACGGGTCGTCCAGGCGTAGTATTGGTGACATCTGGCCCAGGTGCCACGAACGCAGTCACGGGTATTGCGACTGCCTATATGGACTCGATCCCACTTGTCGTGATCACTGGGCAAGTGCCAACGAGTTTGATTGGTAATGACGCCTTTCAGGAAGTGGATGCTGTTGGGATTACTCGTCCTTGCGTCAAACACAATTTTTTGGTGAATGATGTCAAAGATTTAGCAATTACGATTAAAAAAGCATTTTACATTGCCAACTCAGGTCGTCCAGGCCCAGTTGTCATTGATGTGCCCAAAGATGTGACCGCAAATATGGTTGAATTTGACTACCCTGAAACCATTGATATGCGTTCTTATAAACCTGTGGTCAATGGTCATCCAGGCCAAATCCGTAAAGCAGTGGATTTAATTTTAGCCGCTAAACGTCCGATGATTTATACGGGGGGGGGCGTGGTATTAGGTAATGCATCTGAAGCGTTAACTGGCTTTGTGCATTTATTGCAATACCCAATCACTCAAACATTGATGGGGCTAGGTTCTTTTCCAGCCACTGATCCGTTGTTTTTAGGCATGTTGGGTATGCATGGTACGTATGAAGCTAATATGGCAATGCATGAATGTGACTTATTAATTGCTGTGGGTGCACGTTTTGATGACCGTGTGACAGGCGATCTTAAAAAGTTTTGTCCTCACGCAAAAATTATTCACATTGACGTTGATCCAGCTTCTATTTCTAAAAACGTGCGGGTTGACTTGCCTATTGTGGGTGCAGTTGAACCTGTGTTACGTGATTTGATCAGTGTAATCCGAGAAACAGGCAAACAACCTGAAAAAGAAGCGGTGAATAGCTGGTGGGATCAAATTAACAAATGGCGTGATAAAGACTGTTTGAACTACAATCGTCACAGTGAATTCATCAAACCACAATACGTGATTGAAAAATTGTGGGAAATTACTCACGGTGATGCCTATGTGACCTCTGATGTGGGTCAACACCAAATGTTTGCTGCACAGTTTTACAAATTTACCAAGCCACGACGTTGGATTAACTCCGGTGGTTTAGGAACAATGGGATTTGGTTTACCTGCAGCAATGGGAGTCAAACTCGCCTATCCAGATGAACAAGTGGTTTGTATTACAGGTGAAGCCAGTATTCAAATGTGTATTCAAGAATTATCAACTTGTAAACAATTTGATTTACCCTTGAAAATCATTAATTTGAACAACCGATTCATGGGCATGGTGCGTCAATGGCAAGAAATGTTTTATGATCGCCGTTATTCCCATACCTACATGGATGCGATTCCAGATTTTGTAAAATTAGCGGAAAGTTATGGTCATATTGGGATGCGTATTGAAAAACCTGATGAAGTGGAAGGAGCACTTAAAGAAATGCTTGCTATGAAAGATCGTTTGGTGTTTATGGATTTCATTATCGATCGGGAAGAAAACGTCTATCCAATGGTTGCAGCAGGAAAAGGGCAACATGAAATGGTGTTGGCTTCAGATAGGGAGCAAGTCTAATGCGTCATACGATTTCACTACTTTTAGAAAACGAAGCAGGTGCGCTGTCTCGTGTGGCTGGTTTATTTTCAGCACGAGGATTTAACATCGAATCACTGACCGTTGCACCGACAGAAGACCCTACTATGTCACGTATGACTTTAGTGACTCGAGGTTCTGATGAAGTGATTGAACAAATCACTAAACAGCTTAACAAACTGGTAGATGTCATTAAACTGATTGATTTAACTGAAGGGTTGCATATTGAACGTGAATTGATGTTAGTTAAAATCAAAGCGGACAATAGCGAACATCGAGAAGAAATGAAGCGGTTATCTGATATTTTCAGAGGCAGTATTATTGATGTCACCGATGATAGTTACACAGTTGAAATGACGGGTACTGAAGACAAGTTAGATGCTTTCCTCGGTGCAATTGAAGATACGCTGATTATCGAAGTCGTTCGTTCAGGCGTTGCAGGCATTGGTCGTGGTGATCGCAGTTTAAGAGCGTAGTTTTTTCCTTTCCTCACTAAAACAGTCAAGTAGGACACATCTTTTGTTATATTCTAACCTACTTGACTCACTCACAGCTTAAATATATTGGAGTCCAAGACTTTAATTTTGGACTCCAACTCCAAGCCTAGACTTAAGTCTTACTATTTTAATTCGAAAATCTAATTTTATAACAACATAGTTGTAACTAATTTAAGCTAAACACTAAAAATCAGAGGGTGACTTTATGGCAAATCGATCGAAAAAACCGTTTAATATTTCTGTAGTTAAGTCAGAAAAACTAAATAATGCTTCACCTGTAAATAGTTTTCATCCAAGTGTTTTAAAGATATTTGAAAAGACTTCATCTAGAGCTCTAAATAATTTAGCTCCTTGGAGAGCTGGAGGAACGTTTGCTTCCTTAAAGGACTTATTACCTATCTTAAAAGCTTCAATAGTATCAATGAAAGAAATAGAGTTGTATCCCGTTAAAAATCAATCAATTAGCTAGATAAAAGTTCCATAGTCCGGCACATACTCCAATTATTTCATCATATAAATCAATAAGA
>JADGDF010000226.1 GCA_016745055.1 Thiotrichaceae bacterium
GCGTTTAAACCTTTCATTTGATAAAACTTTCAGTTTTTCGTAATTCATATTGTTTTCTTATGGATTTGCTTAGTTCCTATAACCACTAGTTTAACTTTTCTCCCCATTTTTTCAATACCTTATTTCGCAATAAGTCTAGTGATGTTGAAGCACTCGCTTGGGGTGAACAGGGACAAAAACTCTATGGTGTCGTGGGAACCACATTATATCAATATGAAAACGATATTGTTTCAGAAAAATGCACCAATTTCCCAGCCAAAACAGAAGCGTTGGATACCGTTGTGTTCAATGGAAAAGAGTTATTGCTATTTGCGGTGCATGGAAAGAAAGATACCCGTATTCATTCATTTGACGTTGAGACTTGTTCCATTGTCGATACTGCCCCTTTACTCGTTGACACCATTTATACAGACATTGAAGGTCTAGCCTTGGAATGTCGTTAAATAATCGGAGAATTTTTATGAAAACCCGTCTCATCTTTTTATTAATTGGCATCACTATTTTTAGTTGGATGCCTCTTGCTCATGCTGACACTGACTGTAGTCAAGTCACTGAAATTCCTCAAATAGAATGTGAGGCATTACTGGATTTATATCACAGTACGAACGGAGATAATTGGAATGATGTGCTTGAGGGAATAAACTGGAATACAACCCACACACCTTGTAGTTGGAAAGGTATCTCATGTGATGCTGGACATGTGGTTAGTATCCACTTGCATCATAGTCAATTAACAGGCTTTCTTCCAGAATCATTGGGTAACTTGACTCATCTGATATACCTTGACTTAAGTTTTAATACTCTCAGTGGGTCTATTCCTGAATCATTGGGTAACTTGATAAATTTAGAGTATCTTGCTCTTAGCACTAATGCTATCAGTGGCTCTATTCCCAAGTCATTGGGTAATTTGATGCATTTGAAAACCCTTAATTTATACATAAATGAATTGAGTGGTTTTATCCCTGAGTCGCTAGGAAATTTAAGTAAATTAAAGTGGCTTTACTTATCTTATAACCAATTAACAGGTTCAGTTCCTGAATCATTTGGAATATCTCTATTTGGATAAAAATCAACTAACTGGTTCTATTTCTAGCTCATTAGGCAACTTAAGTAGTTTAGTTTGGCTTTATTTGAATAATAACCAGCTAAGCGGTTCTATTCCTGAATCGTTAGGAAATGCGAAAAATTTATACCGACTTTACCTAAATAATAACCAACTCAGTGGTTCTATTCCCGAATCTTTGGGTCACTTACATCTGTCAAAGCTTGATTTGGCAAACAACAAGTTATGTGGACAAATTCCTCGCTCTTTAATAAGAACAGCGCCGATTGACCTTGTGAGTGCCATTACCTCTGGAGAGATGGATTGGATATTGAAGGTTTGGATATGCATCTGATCACTAAAACGCTTTTCACCACTTCAGGTCAAAGTCCAAAAAGAAAAGTTAAAGCAGGCATGTTGTATCAAGTCAACAAGGACACAGGAGTATTAACGTCTTTTTGTCACACGGGGTTAGACGGTATTTCAGCCTTATCTTTTCATCCAACGCAACATGATTTATGGGTATGGGCTAATGGGCAAGGCCTATTTACCATCAATACAACGCAAACTAAAGAAAATAGGTGTGCAATTACTCAAATATTCCCCAGTACCGCTGATGTTGAAGCATTGGCTTGGGGTAATCAAGGACAAAAGCTCTATGGTGTCGTTGGTAGCACTTTATATCAATATGAAAATAATGTTGTTTCAGAAAAGTGCACCAACTTCCCTGCTAAAACAGAAGCCTTAGATACGGTTGTGTTCAATGAGAAAGAGTTATTGCTGTTTGCTGTGCATGGAAAGAAAGATACCTGTATTCATTCATTTAATGTTGACACCTGTTCTATTGTCGACATCGCACCTTTGCCAGTTGACACAGATATTGAAGACCTGGCTATTGAAGGCCAGGCTTTAGAATGTGACTAGAAACTGTATTTTCATTAAACTTGACATGTCTTTGAGACTTGTCAAATTTATCATGACTAAAGCAAAATGCTTAAGTAGTGTAGTTTACCTTATGATATTACAATCAATATTACCTATTTTTAACCAATATCATTTATAATACAATAGCTTGACTAGGCAGTAAGTAAATTGATTTAGTGACAGACATAAATATAACATCTAAATAAAAATACAGGTGAAAACTCTGTTAAGATTAGTTACAATAATTTGCGTCTACTTGTAAAGTAATGGTAATATTGGTTTAATAAAGTCCACTGAAATTTCTTGTGAAAAAAAAAACTATTTATGAACAACCGCTTAATGATCGGGTGAAGAATTTACTTAAGTTAGAGCAATTGTTTGCCGTCATTATGTATCGTATGACAAGCCCATCCATATGGGATAATCGATCTGTCATATTGCATATGATTGAACTTTTAGATTTTTTGCCACGGCTGGACTTAAAAACAGAAATATTAGAGAATTTGGCACGTTACATTCAAATCTTGGGGCATTGGCAACAAGAACCCAATGTAGATAAGTCATTAATAGAACAATTACTATCAAAAGCAAAACATCTGCATCAAACGCTAAGTCAGTTAGATGAAGATTTTGAAAAGCTGATTAATCAGCATCATTTACTGAATACGATTAAGCAGAGAAGCAGTATTATTGCAGGTACTTATCAGTTTGATATGCCAAACTACCACCACTGGTTATTACAAAGCGCTAAACAAAAACAAACCTTGTTAGCGGACTGGTTAACACCATTGACACCTATTCAAGAAGCGATTGAACTAGTATTATATATGCTTCGTAATAATGCAATGATGACTCAGGAAATTGCCTCAGCAGGTTTCTTTCAGACAAAATTAGATGCAGAGGCTGATTATCAGCTAATAAGAATTGTGTTGCCTAAAAACCATGAATGCTATCCAGAATTTAGTGGTGGCAAACAGAGAGTTACAATACGTTTTTTTGAACAGACCGATGTGAGGGAACGTCCCCTACAAACACAACAAGATGTAAATTTTGAGTTATGTTGTTGTATGATGTGAATTCAGTACATAAACTGAACTAAACAGGAAACTGTAGCAATGGATAAAGTTTTCAAAGTGGGTATTTTTGGTCTTGCACCAAATGAACAAAATACTCTGGGAAGTATCTTCAAACTTGCAGCCTCCCGTAGTCGGCAGTACGAAATGGTAGGTGCAGCAAACAAGGCAGAAGCTGAAATTATTCTGGTAGACATTGATGATGCAAATGCATTGACTGAATGGCGTAGTTTTAGTGTCCATCATGGTAGCATCCCCATTATCAAAGTCTCAAAAAATGCCCCCTGTGATACCAAAGAAGATGTTTATCTACGTAGGCCGTTGACTTTAAAGCGAGTTTTGGAAACGCTTGATAAAGTGACTATTGAATCTCACAAATATGTGCCAGAACTTATTGTGGGTGGAGAAGATGTATTAGATGAAGAAGCAACTGCAGCTTTACAAGACGCTGCACAAAGTGCTCAACAAACTCGACGAACAGGGACCAAAGTCTTGGTGGTAGATGATAGTTTACCAGTACGTAAATCAATGGAAATCCAATTGGGTTTATATGGCATGGATATTGACTTTGCTGAAACAGGTGAGGAAGCTTTAGAATATATTCAAAAAGTGGTATACGATATTATCTTTTTGGATTTAATGCTACCAGGGATTGATGGCTATAAAGTTTGCAAGGAAATAAAATCACATAAACTATCTAAAAATACACCTGTAGTGATGCTGACAGGTAAAGGCTCACGTTTTGATAAATTAAGAGGTACAATGGCAGGCGCAAGCGTTTATTTGACAAAACCTGTTGAGCAGGAAAAGTTAAAAGAAGTCATAGGCCAATTTTTACCAGAGACTGTGGCAAATGTTGAATAACAAATATCCTATTTAATTGTGCTTGTTTTTGAACACAATCTTATTTATGTAACTTTTTAGGTATTATCTCTTAGCGTTTGAAAACGTTAAACATAAAAGGAGATCAAATAGAATGTCAATTAATAAAATCCTCGTCGTTGACGACTCTACTGTCGATCGTATGAATATTAAAAATATTATTCAAGACGCTGGTTATGAGGTTGTTGATGCAAGCTCTGGCCAAGATGCCATCGAAAAATCAAGTTCAGAAAAACCTGATTTGATTTTCATGGATGTGGTCATGCAGCAAATGGATGGGTATCAAGCATGCCGAGAAATTACGCATAATGAAGCGACTAAGGATATTCCTATTGTGTTTGTCACAAGCAAAGGACAAAAAGCTGACCGTATGTGGGCTGAAATGCAAGGTGGTAAAGCCTTAGTGCAAAAACCTTATACGCCAGATCAAATTATTGAGCAAATTAACCATTTTAAGTAATCTTTTTTAAGAACGCAGCTTTACTGCGTTCTTCCTTCCTTTTATCCTGCCATTACGGATTTTACCATCATTCTTTCGTGTAACTTGTTGATTTTAAAAAATGTTAAAATTTCGGGTACCCTAGCCTCTTAGGCTGTAAAAAGACGTCCTATCCCTTAGGGCTACTTAAATCTCAGCGACGAGACGCTAGTTTAATTGCCCCGACCCGTCCGGTCTCCATACGGGCGACTCCGTACTCCGTTTCACTCTGCCCTCCGTCACCCGAGTCCTTCATGACTTGATGCTGGGATTGTCCAAAAATCCCGAAAAACGCACAGAAGGACTGTCGCCCTTCTGTCCTGTTTTCCCGTATTTTTGGACCCCAGCCAGCTAGTCGCTCATTACTTGACAACGGCTTCGCCTCTCCATGTCTCGCAGCGAAAATATGTTTTTCGCACGAATATTCTCCTATTAAAAATAAAAGGTTCTCTAATAAAGGTTGGGCTAGCATCTGTTTGCATTGTTATATCTCATTACTCCCCCTATTTCTAGGGGGTAAATAGCTTTCCTA
>JADGDF010000340.1 GCA_016745055.1 Thiotrichaceae bacterium
TCGTAAGCATTTTGCTCTACGGTTTAACCTTATTGCTGCTATATATAATAAACTAATTATTTAAGCTTGTTAACAACTTATTTCGCAAGAGGTCTAATTGAGCAAGTCGGGTTCCCATACAAGCATGCATCCCATAACCAAAGGTAAGATATTGTTTAGGTTCACGGCAAATATCAAACTTATCTGGTTCCGAGAATTGAGCTGGATCGCGGTTCGCTGCACCAACTACTAGGGCAATTTTCTGCCCTTTTTGAATGATTTTGTCGCCTATTTCAATATCGACGGGTGCTCTTCTTATCATATATTGTCCAGGACAATCGTAGCGCAAACATTCATCAATTGCTGTTTTTATTCGAGTGGGTTCTTTTTGCAGTAGACGTAGTTGTTCAGGGTGACGTAGGAGTGCAAGTATTCCATTGCCGATAATATGTTGGGGAGCACCTTGCCCGGTAACAAACAAAAAAATGCAATTGCCCAAAAGCTCATCCTCGCTCAATTCTCCTTTTGCATGTGCCTGAATCATCATGCTAATCAAGTTGTCCTGTTGCTCGGTATTGCTACGCAATCTGGTAATTAAGTTGCGGAAGTATTGGGTAAGTTCCACGAGGGCGAATTGAGCACGTTCAGAAGTAATATGTGGTGTATCAAGATTAATCGCGATTGACACATCATAAGCTAGGCGTACAAGGCGAACACGATCTTTTTCTAAAGGAACACCCAAGATTTTTGAGATAGTATCTACAATAAGTGGGGAAGCAAAATCACGAATGACATCCAACATACCTGATGTTATTGCCTTATCAACCATTTGATCAGCCTTCATTTGAATGTAGGGTTCAAGGGCATTAATCTTTTGGTTAGTAAATGCCGGAGTCAGTATCTTACGTAGACGTGCGTGAACTGGCGGATTAGTAACAATAATCCAATGGCGTCTCAGTTTTTGGCTTTCCTCACGCAAATGTAAGAATTGATTAATAACATGGTTTGGGTGATTTTGCTGGCTGTCATCTGGCACCCGTTCTACTCCATCACGAGGATCAATGCGATTATCTTTGAGAAGTGTCATAATGTCGGCGTAGCGTGTCAAAATCCAATCGCCTTTTTCATGCCGATAATGGATGGGATCTTCTGCGCGGAGGCGATGATAAACCGGATATGGATTGGTGCGAAATGCCGCACTTCTTGGATTAAATTGCATCATCAGTGATAAATCTTCCAAAATAGCATCACATATTTGAGGCAAAGCCTCCAAACTATCGCTACGATTCACTTTTCGCACTGGCACGCTCATCACCACGTGACTCATA
>JADGDF010000058.1 GCA_016745055.1 Thiotrichaceae bacterium
TATTCAAACAAAGTCTCAAGAAAGCTCAACTTGATGTCTCTATACGAGTATTAGCTGATAGCGGTTATCAAGGAATGGGAAGATACCATGCTTGTTGCCAAATCCCATTTAAAAAAACTAAGCTTTGCCCTTTGACTGAGGAACAAAAACAGGCTAACCGCCAACTGGCTAAAATCCGTATTACTGTCGAACATGTAATACGAGCTCTTAAAATCTTCAAAATGCTTGCGCTTCGTTACCGAAACCGTCGTAAACGTTTTGCGCTTCGCTTCAACCTTATTGCTGCTATATACAACAAATTAATTATTTAATTCTTAACAACTTATTTTGCAAGAGGTCTATTTGATAAAACTTTCAGTTTTTCGTAATTCATATTGCTTTCTTATGGACTTGTTTAGTTCCTATAACCACTAGTTTAACTTTTCTCCCTATTTTTTCAATACCTTATTTCGCAATAAGTCTATTCACCTATATTGTTCCCGCTTTTAATTTGAAGCCTGGAGTGAAAAAGTGTCATGCTTATTTTGAGCCAATAAATGCATAACAAAGCACTGCATCGGATAATTTGCTCGCTGCCGCTCACAAATTTCCGCTGAGCACGTAGGTTAGGCTAACAAGGCAAATCCAGCCGATGCGCCAAAGGCGTGCGCCGCTGATTTGCGGCATTATAGAGCTTAAAATATGATAGGTACAAATGAAAATTGTGTTATTGCCTGGGCTAGACGGAACAGGAACTTGCGGGTCAAGGTTTGTAACCTTGACCCGAACGTTTTGATAAACTTCAGAATCTGCTAAAGCGTTCTGGTGCAGGTAACAAGCTCGTAGGGCGAGTTTTACAAATTCCAGGCTGGTTGAAACATTTGAGTTAAGGTTTTCAACCTTAATCCGTAATATCATGAAGAGGATTATTGGAGCATAGTCACAACCAATGGTGATTTTGGATTGGCTGACGACCAAATCCAGTGTTCAGGCTGTGCAACATAGCCTTTTCGTACAGGATTGTTATGAATATAATTGAGTTTTTGCCTGTAAAAATCAGATGATTCCACAAGCTTAGATGCATTACCTTTACGCCAGAATTGATAAATTCTACTTTCCTCATCAATAAATAAAGGTAACACAGTAGGCTCAGTTTTTTCTAAATTGAGTTTGAACTGTTTAGCAGTGAATCTTTTGAAATCTCGCACAAAACCTATTACGTCAGGTGCAGTTGCAATTATGTGCAAATGGTTGAGCATAAAAACATACCTATTCAATTCTAACTCTTTGTTTTTTTGACAATAACGAATCGAATCAGCAAGAATTTCCCAACGGTTATAACGATCAAACAGATAATACCAACGCTGTATCGTCATTGTTAAGAAATAAGTGTTTGAGTTTAAAGTAGTAGAAATATGGCATTGTGGCATATATTTTATTATAAAGCGGATCAAAGAAAATGAGGAAATAGTTTTGAACAAATGTTTTGATTGATGTGCAAATTTGAGAGATTTTCAAACGTTCGGGTTAAGGTTGAAAACCTTAACCCGCTAGGTTAGTTTTGACTACTATACAATCGCTTTTCTTCCTCCACTTAACTCTTTCAACAAGTGGTCAGCAACCCGAAACGCATTTGCATAAATCGTCCATGTGTAAGGCACACTGCCACCTGTAGGCATAAAGCTGCCATCAGTGACGTATAAATTTTCAACTTGATGCGAACGGCAATTTTTATCCAAAACCGAAGTCTCAGGATCATCACCAAAACGACAACCGCCTGCCACTAAATTCGTCGGGGGCGCACCTGACGCAAACGCAACTACATTTTCCGCCCCCATTTGTTTCAACACCGTCGCGCCCTTATCCGCTAAATACCAACCCGCTTGTAAATTATGCACATGCACATCAATACGGACTTTTACTGAAGGAATCCCCCATTTATCTTTTAAATCTGGCGCAATCGAAACTTGTGTATTATCAGTTGGCATCCAATCACAAAAACACTCTAATTTGATATATCTGCCGCCTGTGAAATGTTCTTTCAATTTCTGTTTTAACGGCTTACCCCAGACTAAACCATTTTCGCCTTGTATTTGACGACTGGCGCGAGCAATCGGATTCGGATGCAAATGCACAAAATCAATCGTACCGCCTTTTTGCCGTTCGCCGTAATCCTTATCATCAATCACATACCAGTCTTGAATTGAACGATTAATAAATGTGCCGAATTGCTTTAACTCCAATTGTTCCACTGCTGAATAATTGTCGTACGCCAAGCGTCCCGAACCACTACCACCGCCTGCAAATAATAAATTCTTGCCGATTTGCCCATTATCATTGCCTAAGCCGTTGGCATGTTTTGCGCCTGTAGAATTGAGTAATAAACGTGAGGTTTCAATCGCTTGACAAGCAACGACATAAATTTTTGCATCAACCCGTTGTAACTCGCCTTGTTTATCAAAATAATCGACTGAGGTGATTTTACCTTGTGCATTGGTGCTGATTTTCTTCACCATCGATTCGGTACGCACTTCACAATTTCCCGTGGCTACGGCTTGATCGATTAATGCAGCGCGAGCGGAACTTTTCGCCCCTGTGCTACAACCATAACTGCCACAATAACTGTTGTAGCTGCACGAATGTCGATCCAACGCAGGACGGGATAAAATTGCCCGAGGCATGGGAATCGCGTGATAGCCCAATTTATCGCAGGCTTTGTCAATGTGTTTGGAAATCGGATGTTCTTGAGTGGGCGGGAATGGGAAATCTTTGCTGCTGCGCGGTTCTTGAAATGGATGCTCAACTACACGTCCAGACACTCCAATGACTTTTTCCACTTTGTCGTAATAGGGTTCTAAGTCTGTGTAAGTGATTGGCCAATCGACCACGTTAGTCCCTTCAATTTTGCCGAACTCACTGAGTTGGTGAAAGTCCACAGGCTTTAAACGATGAAAAAAACCACTCATAAAATTGCTTGAGCCGCCGACTAAACTGCCATTCCAAAAATTCCAACCTGAATGCAATGTCGGTTTGCTACGCCAGCCATCACCGCGCGGTAATTCTAAAATATGTTGTTCATCACGCAAATCAGGAGTGAATTTTTCACGAATCCCCAGCAATTCATCTTTGGTGAAATCTTGATTTTTAAACCAGCGACCTTTTTCCAACACCACAACTGAATAGCCCGCTTTGGACAATTCGTAAGCTACAGGCGCAGCCCCCGCGCCGCTACCAATAATGCACACATTGAAGTCGTTCATAGTTGATGAAACCTTGCTTGAGGACGTGGAAAACCAGGATTGTGTTGCAGCCATTGCCAACCGATAGTTTGTGGATTGCCGCCATAAATCGGATCAGCCAATAACGCCTCAAAAATATAACCCAGCACAGTCATAATCCAAGCCCGTCCCCCATCTTGTTCAAAGGTGCGTAAACTGGTTTCCCGATCAAATTGATTCAAGGCCACAAATGATTTTTTAAATTGCTGTTGACTAATTTCGTCCAACTTGATTGTACCTTGCTTAACCAGTTTACGGTCTGCATCTTCTCGATTGGCATCGGCTAAAATCGCATATAAATAATCTTGGGCATTCACATCACTCGCACCGGGGGAATCCGATTCAGCAGGAAATAAATGCGCTTGTGCGGCGGCGATGGTTTCCCATTGTTGCACTGTTATATCAAGCTCAACCGTTTGCTTTGATTGGATAAAACGTGGGTTTAATGCCGGTTCAATTGGATCGGCTTCAGTTGCTATTAATAGCGAGGAACTAGAAACACTGAGTGAACCTGTGGCAATCAAAAAAGTGCGGCGTTTCATATGACACCTTGTTGGTTGATTTTGAGTTATTTATAGAACCCGTTTAAAATCTGAAATAATAGTTTAAATAACAATGATGAAGAATATCAAAACTAGGCTATCATGCTGAGTGTAGTAATTAGATGGTATTTATGTTTTATCTAAAACAAGCGTTCCTTTATAAGTTTTTGCTGCTTCTAAAACTGCTTCAAGCGCACGGTCAGGCGATGCTCTTCCGTTTATTTTTTTCAGAAGTTCCTGTCGAACATAATATCTCGATGGCATTTCTGGGTTTTTTATATTTTCTAGCCCTTCTTGTGAGCAAGTCGCCAAAATACTTTGCATATTTTCTAATAATTCACTATCTGATAATTGTATTTCATGAGGAAGTTTTTCGAAACGACGAGCTTTAATAATTTCATCTATTACTGATTGATTCCATACCGTACCAATTTGGGGGTCACTTTCCCCCTTTACACCCAATCGACCAACATAAATTCCTGCTAAAATTGTGATGCTATGGTCAAAATAGTATGTTTCTCCATATATTTGAACTACTCCATTAGAGCTATAATACAAAACAGGAGATCCAGACATCCCACTTTTAGAAGCACTATCAATCAAAAACTTGGGCTGTTGATTCCAACCTTGTTGGACAGATGAAGCAATAGTTGCACGTTTCCAGACTGGTTGAATGTAATAATCATGAATATTATGTGGATAACCAGGAATAAAAAGTTCTTCCGTAACTTCTACCGAATTTAACCATTTTTGGATGATTGCTTTATTAGGAATAAAGTATTTTTGTATTGGACATATCTCAGTTTTTCCTACTCCTTCTATTGACATTATCGGAGATAACCACCGCTCTCTTTTTTCCCCTGTTGAAAGTTCCATTTCAGACAATTCAGGGTTAAATGGTATAACTGCAACATCAATACGAGGATAATTTTTTTGATGTATAAAGAACAGTGATTTACTTTCATCCACCAATGGTAGTGTTATTGAGTATCGAAATATATTAGATCCTGGAATATTTACGGCAAGATTAACAACGACATTATCAGGTATTGCAAGATTTTTATTAAGAGGTTCTAACGTTTCTGCGTGAAGTCCTGCTAGATTATGCCATGCAGTAACAATGAAATAATCATTTTCGTATTGATAAATAACTCCTGTACCAATAGAAAGAATCATTTTTTGAAATCTCATTGTTAGGTGAACAATGGAGTTATTTACTAAAGACATACTTTAAATTTCCTTATTAGGCTAGTTACTTACAAAATCCGCCGTAAAGTCTTTTGCTACCTTTTGCATTGTAGATTTTAGACTTGAAACCTCAAAAACTACTACTTAGCAGCAGCGGCAACCTCTTGTGCAACAGCTTGTAAAAACCATAACATCCATTGCGGTTTGAGATAGCCATTTTTATAAATCACCACTTCATCATCGGCATTTAAAATAATCGTACCGGGACGACCGACTTTAGGAAAACGTTTGACCAACTCGGGATATTCCGCTTCATCAGCGTAGACGGCAATGTAGTTTTTATCAATTTCGGCTAACACATCCGCATCTTTATAAGTCGTGGCTTTCATTTTTTTACAAAAGTCGCACCACGTCGCCGACATATTGAGTAGGATTAATTTATCTTCTTGTTGGGCTTTTTGCAAAGTGGCAGCTGACCAATCATGCCATTGTATTTCTGCTGCGGTTGCGGTTTGAAAACTGAATAAAAATGCCAGTGTCACAAATAAACGAATCATTGTATTAACTCCTCTGCCAAGTTAAATGTTGTGCAAAATAGTGTTGAAAAGTCTGTAAATTCTCACCATGCTCGCCTACTATTACGATACTGCCTTTGTCAGTTGGCATGATGCGCCCTTGAAAGCGCTGATCTGAAAATGAATGCGCTTCAGTGGTATCAATTTGTGGCAACATCATCACCGTGACTACGCTTTTAGTGGCAGGTAAAACCATATGAATCCCTAATTTATTCCCAATTTTACACGCCCCTAAATAGTTCACCACACCAATGTTATCCGTGACTTTGCCACCATAATTTTTAAGCATCGCGTTTAAATGCTCAGTGGTTTTGTGCTGTTGCTCATGTAAATGGATCAGTTCCTCATACACATGCGCCAAGGCTAATTGATTTAAAGCGACATCAGATTTTGGTTGCAATGCCATGAATAACACAGACATTGCTAAGAGTATACTAGCAGCAAGGGCATACCATAAAGGGCGTTGACGTTGTTTTCGATAATCCGTCGTTAAGGTTCTCTGTAAAATAATCCGCTCACTCAAACGTTCTGGGATGGGGACGTGTAATACCGCTTGGGTTAATTGATGTTCCAATGCTTGTTGTGCCTCAACCCATTTTTGATTGTCTGTAGACTCATTTTTTTTCTGAATGAAGCCTTTATCCTGACAATTTGGCTCAATGAGCGCACGTCGTCTGAATTCGAGGTCATCCATAATGTATACCTTTCGCTGATTGTGGCGGGGTCGCCAATAGTTGTTTTAATTTATTGCGTGCTCGATATAACCGAGTTAACACGGTCTTTTGGTTTAGTTCTAAAAGTTCAGCAATTTCGCTCGTCGTAAACCCTCCAATCAATTGTAATAATAAAGGCTCTCTAAATTCTAATTCTAATTGAGCGATGGCTTTTTGCAACATGCGTTGTTCGGCCAACTGCTCTTGGGTTTCATCTTCAGCAAAGAGCGTTACATCGTCAATATTGACCATTTCAGGACGGTATTTTTCATACAAACGTGCGTGTTCACGGCGCAAAATTGTGATTAGCCATGCTTTTGCCGACTTCTCGTTTTGCAAATGGGTAAATGAACGCCACGCCCGCATATAAGTTTCCTGCACAAGGTCTTCCGCCACACTACGGTTATGACTCAGCCAATACGCATACCGGTATAAATCTGCGGATAATGCACGCACAAGGGCTTCGAATCGCTGTTCTTGATTGTTCATATTAAATAAGACCTGTCCTACCATTTTTTTATTCCTTGAAATTTTTTTCATTCATGGGGAATAATTTCTCAGTTAGCAGGGTCTTTAGTCAATAGCAATAGTTGAGATTATTGCTACTCACTTTTTAACATTAATGGAGAATGTATTATGAAACAAGTGACGAACACGATTTTGGCAAGTAGTTTATTCATTGCTTTAAGTGCAATGTCTAGCCAAGCGTTGGCAGGCAAACCAGGCTTTGAAAAATGTGCAGGAATTGTTACAGCGGGTATGAATGATTGTGGTACCAGCAAACATAAATGTTCTGGTATGGCTAAAACAGATAGTGATCCAGAAGAATGGATTTATGTACCTGCAGGCACTTGTGAAAAGATTGTTGGTGCAACATTAAAACAAGCTGCAACGCCTGTCGAAGAAGCGCCAGCTAAAGAAGAATAAGGTGTAGTAGAAGTTTCGATGGCATTTAAGCTTATCTCCACCGTATTTTTACGGCTATTGCATTAAGCATATGTTGAATCTAAAAACTTAGATTACGTGATGTTCGACTTTATTTTATAACTCATTGATTTTTAAGTAGGGTGGGTAGAACTCAATGAAATCCACTAGAATTAATTTTTAACTTTTTCAGTAACTTATAAAAAGTCGAACATTGCGTTAGATTCTAAAGCTTAAATAGCATAACCCTTATACGGTGGAATTAACTAGGTTTCTTCTTTTAAATAAGTTGGAGGCACAGTGACCGAATGCGCATAACAAGCTTTAGTCAAGTAATCTTTGAAGTGTCCGCTTAATTCAGGGTGTTTCAGTGCATAATCAATGGTTGCCATGAGATAACCAAATTTGCTACCACAATCATAGCGTTTTCCAACAAATTCATAGCCTAAAATCTGTTCCTGCTTGAGCAAGGCGGCAATCGCATCGGTGAGTTGAATTTCACCACCCGCCCCTTTAGGCGTGTTTTCCAATAAATCAAAAATGGTGGGGGTCAATAAATAACGCCCAACCACTGCTAAATTTGAAGGTGCATTGTCTGGATGGGGTTTTTCAATAATTGCGGCTATTTTATCTATGCGTTTTTGAAAAGGTTCAGGCGTAATGATGCCATATTTATCAGTTTCAGTTGGTACTACCCGTTCAACCGCAATGACACTCGAATGGTATTGGTTATAAAGTTCAACCATTTGGGTTAAACACGTTTTTTGGCCACCATCAATTAAATCATCGGCTAAAATCACCGCAAACGGTTCATTTCCCACGGCTGGTTTAGCGCATAATACAGCATGACCTAAACCTAAAGCTTCGGCTTGACGAATATAAATACAGGAAACACCTTCTGGCACAATATTTTTAGTAATTGTTAGCAAGGCTTGTTTATTACGAGCTAATAACTCATCTTCAAGTTCTTTATTTTTATCAAAATGATCTTCAATTGCTCGTTTACTACTGCTAGTTACAAAAATAAGTTGATTAATACCTGCTGCAATCGCTTCTTCTGCTGCGTATTGAATCAGAGGCTTATCAACAATAGGTAACATTTCTTTTGGACTGGCTTTGGTGGCAGGTAAAAAACGGGTGCCTAAACCTGCAACGGGGAAAACTGCTTTACGGAGGGGTTTTTGTGTGCTTTCCATAAGAGAAATACTTTTTTATTATGAGTGGTTTCACGAAACGACTATCTTTGCAAAATATAAACCATGATTTGTTTAGGTTAGCCTTGAGACAAGCCATTGGTTAATATCATTTATTTCTTGAGGAATCACCTGGTGTTCCATTGTATAGCTGTGCCAATCGACAGTGTAGCCTAAATTTTCCAAATACTGTTTACTGAGATCAGCATACTTGATTGGAATAACATTATCAAATGTACCATGCCCCATAAAAATTTGGACATTTGCATTTGCAGTGTGGCGCTCTGCGGATACCGTTTCTGCAATGGGTAAGTAAGTTGATAGCGCCATAATGCCTCCCAGTGGTTTGGGATAACGTAACCCTGTGTGCAGTGCAATCGCACCACCTTGAGAAAAACCAGCTAGAATAATGCGCGAATTATCAATCCCTTGTTGTTGGACTTCAGCAATATATTCACAAATAATTTGCTCTGATATTCGAGTACCATTTTCATCTTGTTCACTTGTTAAATCAAGGGCCGCAATATCGTACCAAGCTCGCATGACCATATTACCATTAATAGTTACAGGACGTTGGGGCGCATGAGGGAAAATAAAACGGGTACATTTCGTAATTTGTTTATCTAATGCAGGCACAATGGGTTCAAAATCATGTCCGCTGGCGCCTAAACCGTGTAGCCAAATTACGCAGGCTGTAGCGGTTTCAGTGGATTCTACAATAACTGCATCCATAAATTTTTCACTTTTATAAAAGTTTAAGTCAGCAAGTGATGAGTAAAATACCAGTGAGCTTTTTTAATTTGGAACAATTGTATTGGGATATGTTCTTGATAATGTGTAAAATCACTGTCAGTGGTAAATATTTCTGCTTTTAACCCATAACTGCTGAACATATTAAGAAATCAATGTGCGAACCTTGTATCCCTTTTGCTCGACATATATTTGAAAATGATGCTGCGTTGTAGATATTATTTTCTCTAAATTTGCTTTTTTGCTTTAGCGAGTAATTATAATCTATAGATCAAACTAAAAATAGATTTGACTTTTTTAGCTTTCCTCAGTAGAATCTCATCCTCTTTATAGTTAAGTAATCGGGGTATAGCGCAGCCTGGTAGCGCAACTGCTTTGGGAGCAGTGGGTCGGGGGTTCAAATCCCTCTACCCCGACCAATATCATCCAATTTATCTTTGCGCCCGTAGCTCATCTGGATAGAGCATCGGCCTTCTAGTTTTTTAAATTGGACCCATAATAGGAAACGAGAACTGTTATGGTGGATGGTGCTATATCGGTGAACCCTGTCAAATGGCAATACCGAGGAAACCTGTGAGATAGCAAAGGGCTTTTTTAGCGGTTAGTTATTTCTAGTGTAAAATCTAAGGGTTCCGTAGAGGCCATACGCACCAAAGCTGAGATGCTTAAGATATGGTCCAGACCACAAACAACTTGTTTGGTAGCGAAAGCTATAGTGGTATGAAGCCGAGGGTAGCAGGTTCGAGTCCTGCCGGGCGCGCCAATTTTAGTGGTGAACGTAGCTCAGTCGGTAGAGTTCAGGATTGTGACTCCTGTGGTCGCGGGTTCGATCCCCGTCGTTCACCCCACTTTATTCTTCATTTCCAAGCCCTTGACCAACGCGTTTTACGTGGACTATCTTCATCCCGTAAACTTGCATCAATACTTACTTCTAATTCAATCCAACGCCCGACTAACCACAATAAGTCAGAAAGTCGATTCACATAAGGCAGGATGTGCGGATTAATTTCTTCGCCTGTTTCAAGTAAATGCATAATATTTCTTTCTGCTCGTCGGCAAACTGTCCGTGCCATATCAAATGCTGCCGATGTTGCATGTTCTCCAGCAATAGACCAATCTGCCAAAATACCTTCCATTGCCTCAATTTTATGCACTTGTGTTGTTAAATTATCAACCATGACTTGGGTGATAGCAGGTGGCAATTTTTTACTATTGGGAGGCGTTGCTAAAGAAGAACCTACTGCAAATAATTCCTTTTGAAGCTGTTTAACTAGGTTATTAATTGCTTGATTTTCACAAATTGAACGCGCAAATCCCATCACAGAATTTAGCTCATCAATTGTGCCATAAGATTCTACTCTAATACTGCTCTTAGAGACTCTTACCCCTCCTGCTAAATTAGTTTGACCTTGATCTCCACGTTTTGTTGCAATGCTTGCCATATGTTTACCCGTTTTTAACCCTTTAATTGGCTAATAAAAATTAAATTTAAGTGTAGTCATCATAACAAAATAATAAAGGCAAAGAATTATAATTACAGGCAAAATGATACCTAAAGCTCATCTATTCATTTTGACTGATATTTAAAACCAGTTTGGCAAGATAAATTTAGCACTGCCTGAATATTCTATATCTAATTCCTGGATTCCACTTTGATCTTTTGGATATAACAATGCTATCTAAATGGCATGGTACCCATTCAACGCAACTCCAAAGTAATTTCTGAGAAAGCTTGTAGGATGTGCTGAACACCATGAAACACACCAATTAGAGATAGGTAACATATTAATAAATACATAAATTATTAATGGTTTTTAAACCATCATTGCTCTAGCCCCCTATTCAATCGTATAATGAACTTGAAGAAGTTTATTGATAAATCCCCTAATTAGGAGTCATGAATGTCTACAGCAAGAGCACGCCACATTTTAGTTGCCAGTGAAGATGAATGTAACAACCTTTTAAACCAAGTCTCAAATGGCAGTGATTTTGGAGAATTAGCAAAGCAACATTCCAAATGTCCATCTGGTAGACAGGGCGGTGACTTAGGAAGTTTTTCACAAGGGCAAATGGTACCTGAGTTTGACACTGTGGTATTTAACGAAGAAGTAGGTTCAGTCCAGGGGCCAGTAAAAACTCAATTTGGCTATCATTTGATAGAAATTGTTAGCCGAGAAGACTAAATCAAAACCCCAAGCAAATCTTCTAAGTTTTGCTTGGTGAATTAGAATCTGATTCTGATGAAGAAGTTATTTCATCCTTGTCCATGATAATTTCATGAGCAGGTCCTTCCAAATCATCAAATTGCCCTGATTTGATTGCCCAAAGAAATGCCCATACAATTGCGCCAATCAAAATTAGCGACATAGGAATTAAAAAATAAAGAATTTCCATTTGTTATCCAAGTAGCTCCATTTCAAAATTGATTAAATATTCAAATACCTAATTCAATATTTTCATCATTAAAAGAAATAAAATTTAGTCCTATTTTAGGGATAGGCTTATTTTTCCAATAAATTGATTTTTTTTCAAAGTTGTTTTTATCTTAAAATAATAGCATTACTGTATTAGGGTAGCATTTTTTCAACATTCGTTTTACAATCTTTCCCTATATTTTATATCAAGTATTTCACTCTAAACTTCCAATTTCAGAATATTTCATGAGAATTGTTGCTATTTACCCCGGCACATTTGATCCTGTGACCCATGGTCATGTTGATATTGTTAAGCGTGCTGCTAATTTATTTGAACGTGTAGTAGTTGCTGTGGCAAAAAGTCACCCTAAAGGGCCTACTTTCAGCCTGAACGAACGGGTAGCATTAGCAAAAACTTCCCTCTCGGGCATCTCTAATGTAAAAATTGAAGGTTTTAGTGGATTATTGGCTGAATTTGCTAAAATTCACCAAGCACATGTTATTGTTAGAGGATTACGTGCTGTGTCAGATTTTGAATACGAATTTCAACTGGCAGGTATGAATCGCACCCTAATTCCTCAAGTAGAAACTATATTTCTAACGCCTGCGACTCAATATACTTATATTTCCTCAAGTTTAATCAAGGAAATCGCCGCTTTAGGGGGGCCCATTGATGAATTTGTCCATCCTGAAGTGGCAACCGCGCTTTATCGAAAATTACATTAAATTTTTTTAAGGAAGACTTATGGCACTTTACATCACTGATGAATGTATCAATTGCGACGTTTGCGAACCTGAATGTCCAAACGCAGCAATTGCTCCAGGAGAAGAAATTTATGTTATTAACCCCGATTTATGCACGGAATGTGTTGGACATTATGAAATTTCCCAATGTACTGAAGTTTGCCCCGTAGATTGCATTTTACCCGATCCAAATATTGAAGAAACTAAAGAGCAGTTACAGGCAAAATATGAATATATCGTTGCTCAATAAAACTAGCACCTAACTTACTGATATTACGCAGGCTATTCTGAAATAAGATAATCACACAGCCATTAACTACTTCTAGCCTTTCTCTCTCTAACCTCTTCTTAGTGAGAGGAAAAAATTGGAAAAGGGGAATAAAATCTCCTTTTTCTTGGCTTTTAGTTCCATTTTTTTGAAGAAAAGGTTAAAGGTGATTAGAAATTGATTTGCGTAATTTCAGTTAAAATTAGTGTTATACAAAAATGTTTAGTAAAATAAAGCTCGCATCCCTTCAAACGCTATGAATTGTCTTTGGTATATTACAAAAATAGTATTAGTTTTTTCAAACTTTGCAGGCTAAAAATTAGATGATGATATATAGTATGACAGCATTCGCGCGTCAAGAACATCAAGCCACTTGGGGACAGCTCTATTGGGAAATTCGTTCTGTTAACCACCGCTATTTAGAAATAGCTTTGCGCTTACCTGAAGATTTACGCAGTTTAGAACCACACATTCGAGAATCAATCCAAAAACATGTTAAACGTGGCAAAATTGATTGTGCTTTATACCTAAAGCCAAATAAGCTAGAAAACTTTCAACTCAATGTGAATTTTGATCTCATCAAGCAATTATCAGCAACCATTCAGCAAATTAATCAAATAACCCGTACAGCTTCATCACCCAATTCCCTTGATATTTTAAATTTTCCCAATGTGCTAGAAAGACCTGCCTTAAATGCAGATGAGTGGAAAACTATCTTATTACAACAGCTTGATATTGCTCTCCAAAAGTTACTTGAAACGCGTGCTAAAGAAGGTCAACAGCTTGCCAATTTATTAAAACAGCGTTGCCAAGCCATTTCACAGGAGGTCATTCAAGTGCGTATGGCTTTGCCTGATATTTTGCAAGCTCAGCGCGAACGTTTACAAACTAGAATCACAGAATTGGTTGAGGTTGAAAGTGAACGTTTAGAGCAGGAAATTGTTATATTAACCCAAAAAATGGATGTGGCTGAAGAAATTGATCGATTAGAAACTCACGTCAATGAAATTCAACATATTTTAGAACAAGGTGGTACAGTTGGCAGGCGTTTGGATTTTCTTATCCAAGAACTACATCGAGAAGCTAATACGTTGGGGGCAAAATCAAACCACATTACCACCTCGCATAGTTCGGTTGAGTTAAAAGTGTTAATTGAACAAATGCGGGAACAAATACAAAATATTGAATAACGAGTCTTTGCGGCAAAATTACATTTTTTGGATGAAATTGTTGTAATTTTAATGGGAATCACCCCAAAACCAATCCAAAGTACGCCAATCTCACCCAACACGAACTGATATTCTGATGTTAAGCATCCGCAAGAAAAATAAACAGGTTACGAAACATTAATTTTTAGTGCGCTTGTAAAACATCAGTTATATCTATCAAGCGGTGTAAAAAAAAGCGGGATACGCCCGCTTAAATGATTAATTTAACTTACCGTGACATTGTTTGTATTTTTTCCCAGACCCACAAGGGCAAGGTTCATTGCGGCCTACTTTCCGTTCTTGTCTTACAAATGGAGCTTTAGCTGATTTTTGCGCTTCTTCTTCAGAGGATGGGGAGCCAGTTTCACCTGCCAATCCTTCCAAATTGACGTGTCTAAACTGAAACCCAGAAGCAGCTTGTCGACGTTGTGCTTCCACTGCTTCAACATCAGCTTCTTCACGCACCTGAACTTTGGAAATTACATTAACCACTTCATGTTTGATTTCATCTAACATGCTGGAAAACATTTCAAAAGCTTCGCGTTTAAATTCTTGCTTAGGATTTTTTTGTGCATAACCTCGCAAATGAATGCCTTGACGCAAATAATCCATTGCTGCCAGATGCTCTTTCCAATGACTATCAAGCACTTGCAGCATCACTGCTTTTTCAAAATGACGTACGGTTTCTGCTCCTGCCATATTTTCTTTTTCGGCATAAATAGTTTCAATTTCTTGCAATATTTTTTCACGTAAAGGGGCTTCATGTAATTCATGATCTTCGTCTAACCATTGCTGTATTGGTAAACGTAAGGCAAAACGTTGTTCAATACTCTCTGTTAAACCTGGAATATTCCACAGTTCTTCCAAACTTTGTGGTCGAATATGTTGGTCAATAATTTCATTGAGCACATCATCGCGAACGATTTTTACCGTATTCTCAACTGATTCTGATTCCATCAAATCATTACGCTGTTCATAAACAACTTTTCGTTGGTCATTAGCAACATCATCGTATTCAAGCAATTGCTTACGAATATCAAAGTTGCGACCTTCAACTTTACGTTGTGCATTTTCAATCGCTTTCGTCACCCAGGGATGTTCAATCGCTTCCCCTTCCTGCATACCCAATTTTTGCATTAATCCAGCCATACGGTCAGAAGCAAAAATACGCATGAGATTATCTTCCAGCGACAAATAGAACCGACTGGACCCAGGATCACCTTGACGTCCTGAGCGACCTCGTAATTGGTTGTCAATTCGGCGAGATTCATGACGTTCTGTGCCAACAATGTGTAATCCGCCATTTTCTATAACGATATCGTGACGTTTTTGCCAATCTTCCCGTAATGCCCGCTCCTGCTCAACAGACATTTCACCGCCTTGCATTTCCTTGTGAGCTTTAATTTCAGCTTCGATATTACCGCCTAATACAATATCAGTTCCACGTCCTGCCATATTCGTGGCAATTGTCACAGACCCAGGGCGTCCTGCTTCTGCCACAATTTGTGCTTCGTGTTCATGGAATTTGGCATTCAACACTTGATGCTTGATTTTTTGCTGTTGTAAAATACTGGACAACATTTCAGAAGTTTCAATTGAGGCAGTGCCCACTAGTGCAGGTTGGCGACGTTGCTGACAATCCTGAATATCTTCAACAATTGCGTCGTATTTTTCTTTGGCAGTTAGGTAAACCAAATCACCCATGTCATTGCGTACCATTTCTCTATGCGTAGGAATAACAACCACTTCCAAACCATAAATATTTTGGAATTCATAAGCTTCAGTGTCTGCTGTCCCTGTCATACCTGATAATTTATTGTACAAGCGAAACAGATTTTGGAAAGTAATGGAGGCCAATGTTTGGTTTTCATGCTGAATAGGTACACCTTCACGCGCTTCAACCGCCTGGTGCAAGCCTTCTGACCAGCGACGCCCAGGCATGGTACGACCAGTGAATTCGTCTACAATGACAATTTGATTATCTTTAACGATATAATCAACTTCTTTTCTGAATAGGGTATGTGCCCGCAGCGCAGCGTTAACATGATGCATCAAGGTAATATTACTAGCATCATATAAATTATTATCGAGCTTTAATAAACCCAACTCTTTGAGATATTCCTCAATGTGCAAATGGCCTTCTTCGCTTAAAATAACCTGACGATTTTTCTCATCTACGAAGTAATCACCGGGCACTTCTTCCTCTTCATCTTTTTCCGTTTGACGGGCTTGAGGTGTTAGGCGAGGAATGATTTCATTGACTTTGTTATATAAATCAGAACTATCACCGGTTGGCCCTGAAATAATGAGAGGTGTACGCGCCTCATCAATCAAAATTGAGTCAACTTCGTCGACAATTGCATAATTCAGACCATGTTGAACGCGATCATCAATGCTAAATGCCATATTATCGCGTAAATAATCAAAGCCAAATTCGTTATTGGTGCCGTAGGTAATATCAGCAGCATAGGCAGCACGTTTGTCCGCTGGTGACATGCCTGAAACGGTAACACCCACCGTCATGCCCAAGAATTTATAAATATTACCCATCCATTCTGCATCACGTTTGGCTAGATAATCATTGACGGTAATGATATGAACGCCTTTGCCTGTCAGAGCATTTAAATACGCGGATAAAGTAGCGACCAAGGTTTTACCTTCACCAGTCCGCATTTCTGAAATTTTGCCACTATGCAGTACCATACCGCCAATTAATTGCACATCAAAGTGGCGCATATTCAGTGTGCGTTTACCTACTTCGCGCACAACAGCAAAGGCTTCAGGCAAAATTTCGTCTAAACTAATGCCTTCTTCCAGGCGTTCACGAAATTCTATCGTTTTATGCTTTAATTCCTCATCATTCAATTGGGCTAACGTAGGCTCAAATTGGTTAATCGTTTCTACCGTTTTTAGCATTTTTTTGACAAGTCGTTCATTGCGACTGCCAAAAAATTTAGTAATAATTTTATTAATCATGTTATAAATTTACATTCTTATGCGTGAATTTTCAAAGGCTAATTTAGTATTATAAATGCAAAAGTCAAGTTTGTTAGATAAAATCATATTTTTTGTGTTTCTAAAAACAAAAAACTTGGCTTAAATAAACCAAGTTTCTATAATATTCATATTTTTTAGACAATAACTCGTTGTTTTATAAAAAATTCTATTATTTAGCTCTTCTTCTCACTTTTATATTCTAATCAGCACAGACGCCCCATATAGTCCAATACGTCCTACGTGTTAAAATGTGATTTACTTCATTTTCTTTGAAAAGAGCTTCACCACATTATTCTTTGGACATGACATTTATTTGATTGCATGAGGCAAGAAAAGTATTTTATTAATTATAGTGTAACTAAAAATTTGGGAAGAAAGCATATCCATATCAAGAATGTGAAAATATTGACTGATTACTAATATTACTAAGGTAAATATACTAAAAATCAATAATTTACATGGTAAAAACTTAGTGGTTTATTGACTTTTAGTTGTAGACGGTAACATCAATTATTTATTTTCTGACAACCTAAAAGTACCAATTGCACTTAAATATCTAATAGGGTTAATGGCTTTGCCTGATTCTCGCACTTCAAAATGAACGTGTGCACCAGAAGCTCTACCTGTTGCACCCACCAAACCAATTAGCTGTCCTCTTGAAACAGTTTCACCTTTGGCAACAAAATTTTTACTATTATGTGCATATTTAGTGATGTAGGTATCGCTATGTTTAACTACAATGACCTTACCATAACCACGTTGCCGACCTGCAAAAGTAACAACACCACCTTCAACCGCATAAATTTCTGTGCCTCTGGGTGCTGCAATATCAACACCTTTATGCATCCTTTTATGTCTCATGCCAAAATGAGATGTCACTTTTCCTTGTCTAACAGGCCAACCAGTGGGCAAAACACCACTCCAAGCACGACGTTTAACAATAGTGCGTTCAACTGTTTCTATTTTATCTTTACGATTTTGAACTTGACGAGAAATACGGGAGGTTGCTTTTTTTAACTTTTTGAGGGAAGCCACAGTCAAAGCTTTTTTAGCCGCGTTTTTCTTTTCTTTTGCCGCTAATTGTTTAGCTTTTTTGATTTCTGCTAACTGTGTTTTTCGTGCCTCTTCTTCTAAAATACCATGTTCACTTTCAAGTGCAATGATTTGTTCTTCTGTTAGTAAATCATCCCACTCAGTATTAAAATCAAATTCTTTGGCATCTAATTTTGCAATATCAACCAGTTGATTGCCTAAAGTATCTAATTTAACTAATTCTGCTTGTAATTGGCCAATACGTTGAATTAAAGTATGTACAGTTTCTTTTTGAATGGCGTGATTAGTAGAAGCTTCAACGGCAGTAATAGCACTAAATACAGTCTGAGACGCATTTTTGCTTGCTTGCTGTACACCATAGTGGTAGGCTACATAGGCGACACAAATAAACATAATTCCAAGAATTATCCCACTTCCCCATAACGTTGTATACGAAGGGGTTTTGTCATGCATTTGTTTTCTAACGAGTTCAATTTTCATAAGTCTGTTCTCTTGGAAGAATCGTGAAACCAATTAACCAATTACTTTCTGAATCTTCACCAAATTTGTCACATTTAGTACAACGTAGCCGTCAATTTCAACAATTAGCCCGTTTACTCCAAAAAGACTTGCCAGTGCAATGTCATATTATTAATATTAAAAAAAGTGAGATTGTTGTACATGTTCCTAATGCAACCATTGCTACGTATCTTCGATTTCAGACACCAACTTTAATCGCAACATGGCAACACTATCCACTCTTTTCTGAACTTCAGGTCATTAAAATTAGAGTGCGATTTCCAGTTTCTCTTTCATCTCAGCAAAAGGTCCTACCCAAACGTTCAATGACTACGCAAACAGCGCAGTATCTAATTGAAACCGCAAATACAATCACACATCCACAACTCAAAGCCTGTTTACTTAAATTATCGCGACATCAAGGGGAAATAGATAAAGGTTGTAAGTAGGATAAGGTTGGTGAGACAGAAGGGTCTTCAAAGCTAACCATTTCCCAGGCTTGTTTATCTGCTAATAAAGAACATAACAATATATTGTTTAATTCATGACCAGATTTATAGCCATAAAATGCGCCAATCAGACCATAGCCTAGTAAATATAAATCTCCAACTGCATCCAAAATTTTGTGCTTGACGAACTCATCTTCATAGCGCAAACCATCTTCATTTAAAACCCGATAGTCATCCATCACGATGGCATTATCTAAACTGCCCCCTAAAGCAAGCTTATTTTCTCGCAGTAATTCCATTTCGCGCATAAACCCAAAAGTACGTGCCCGACTGACTTCTTTGACAAAAGAAGTCTTTGAAAAATCAATTTCGACCTGTTGTTGACCTTTTTTAAATACTGGGTGTTCAAATTTGATGTGAAAACCGACTTTAAAACCATCAAAAGGTTCAAATCTGGCCCATTTATCTCCTCGCTTGACTTCAATCTTACGTTTAATCCGAATATAGCGTTTAGGTGCATTTTGTTCTTCTATGCCCGCAGATTGAATTAAGAAAACAAAGGGACCTGCACTACCATCCATAATGGGTACTTCAGGTGCACTCAAATCTACAAAAGCATTATCTATGCCTAAACCTGCTAATGCGGAAAGTAAGTGTTCAACAGTGGATATTTTTACTTGGCCATTCACCAATGTGGTGGAAAGACGAGTATCCCCCACATTTTCAGCTTTAGCTGCAATATCGACAGGTGGGTCTAAATCTACCCGTCTGAAGGTAATGCCTGTATCCACAGGCGCAGGTCGTAGGGTTAAATAGACTTTTTCTCCCGTATGTAACCCTACACCAGTTGCACGAATAACGTTTTTTAAAGTACGTTGCTTTACCATTATGAATGATCTCTCCATAATTTCTGCAAATAAATCCAGTTAACATTAGCCAAAGCAGGATGCTGGCAAGTTTTCAAAAGAACTTGTATTGTTGATACACTCACGATAATGCTCTATTAATCTGCTTGTCGACGTAGAAATGCAGGAATATCAAGATAATCACTACTTTGGTTATCTGACTGTTCTTCCATCGTGTTACTACTTGGATGTAAACGGGTGACAGTGGGTTTGTCATACTCTTTGTAATCGCTTAACTTCACTGTTTTTTCATTGGTTTTAGTGGGGACTGCCTTGACTTGAGGACGTTCTTGTTGTTGAGGTTTAGCGGCCCCTACCCCTGTTGCAATCACAGTAATTCTCAATTCATCTGTCATATCAGGGTCAAGTACTGTACCAACTACAACTGTGGCATCTTCAGAAGCAAAGTTTTCAATCACATCACCCACTTCTTCAAATTCACCAATGGTCATGTCCATACCAGCAGTCATATTCACCAAGATACCATGCGCACCGGATAAATCAATATCTTCCAAAAGTGGGCTAGAAATAGCCGCTTGAGCAGCTTTACGTGCACGTTCTTCGCCTTTTGCATGACCAGAACCCATCATAGCCATACCCATTTCTTGCATCACTGTAGTAACGTCAGCAAAATCAACATTGATTAAGCCAGGACGAGTGATTAGCTCAGAAATACCTTGAACCGCACTGTAAAGAACCGTATTAGCTTCTTTAAAAGCATTAAGGAGGGAGGCATCTTTGCCTAAGATATTAAGTAATTTTTCGTTGGGAATAATAATTAAAGAATCAACATATTGACTTAACTCTTTAATACCTTGTTCGGCAACAACAGCACGTTTTTTGCCTTCAAAGGGAAAAGGGCGGGTCACGACAGCAACGGTTAAAATGCCTAATTCTTTAGCCACTTGTGCAAAAACAGGCGCAGCACCTGTCCCAGTTCCCCCTCCCATACCAGCGGTAATAAAGACCATGTCCGTGCCTTCAAGCAAACCGACAATGCGTTCACGATCTTCTAAAGCAGCTTGCTGGCCAATTTCTGGATTTGCTCCTGCACCTAAACCTTTAGTGACATCCGTCCCTAGTTGTAAAATTGTTTTTGCTGAGGAATTTCTGAGCGCTTGTGCATCAGTATTAGCGCAAATAAACTCAACACCTTCAATACTGCCTGCCAACATATGCTCAACGGCGTTACCGCCCCCTCCACCAACACCAATTACTTTTATTACTGCATTTTGACTATAAGTATCCATCAATTCAAATGGCATTTTTATCTCCTTCAGGATATTAACCAACTGCTATCCCAATGGCTTAGACAGTTTTTACTTCCATTTGAGAGAAAATGAGATGAGTCTGTTTTATAGACAACGCCTCTCTTTTCATTATCTCCGAACTAAAAAGTATTTAAAATTAAATAGTAACTAAAACTGTCGACGCATTGTTATCCTTAAATAATTGTTATTTAACTAGGTCGTTGTCTGTTCCATGGAGACTATTATCCTATAAATTGTACCATTCATCAAAAATTTCCTTGCCACCAGCTTCTCACGCGAGACCACATGCCGCTACGCCCTCTACGGATGTCAGAAATACTTTCTTGACGATAACGACTTCCAAACAGTAATAACCCAACACCGGTAGCGTGAATTGGGTTACGTACCACATCAACCAAACCAGTCACATGACGAGGATATCCTAAGCGAACGGGTACTTGAAAGACTTCTTCTGCAAGTTCTAAGACACCATCCATTTTTGCGCTACCTCCAGTGAGTACCACACCTGCTGCAATTAAATCTTCATAACCACTGCGACGCAGCACAGACTGGACCAATCCCAATAATTCTTCATAACGAGGTTCAACAACATCCGCTAAAGTTTGACGGGCTAAGTAACGAGGTGGACGTGCACCAACACTAGGCACTTCAATCATTTCATCTGCATTGGCCAGCTGAGTCAACGCACAAGCGTATTTAATTTTAATTTCTTCTGCATATTGGGTAGGGGTGCGCATGGCGACAGCAATGTCATTGGTAATTTGGTCACCAGCAATGGGGATAACGGCTGTGTGGCGAATTGCTCCTTCAGTAAATACAGCAACATCAGTTGTGCCCCCCCCTATATCAACCAAACAAACACCCAAGTCTTTTTCATCATCAGAAAGCACCGCTTCTGCAGAAGCAAGTTGTTCTAAAATAACATCGTCAACTTCTAAACCACATAGACGTACACATTTGATAATATTTTGGGCTGCGCTCACGGCGCCTGTGACCATATGCACTTTAGCTTCTAAACGTACGCCAGACATGCCAACAGGCTCTCGAATACCTTCTTGATTGTCAATGACATATTCTTGAGGAACGATGTGTAGAATTTTTTGATCGGCGGGAATAGCCACTGCACGAGCAGCATCAATGACACGATCAATATCATCTTGATTCACTTCTTTATCGCGAATCGCCACTATACCATGGGAGTTCATACTACGAATGTGGCTACCTGCAATGCCGGTGTAAACTGAGTGAATTTCACAACCAGACATCAATTCTGCTTCTTCAACGGCACGTTGGATAGAATGCATAGTGGAATCAATATTGACAACCACTCCTTTTTTCAAGCCACGTGAAGGGTGTTGTCCTATGCCAATAATTTCAACTTCGTCACCTTCTGGGGTCGTTTCACCAACAATAGCAACTACCTTTGAGGTTCCAATGTCTAGTCCAACAATTAAATTTTTTTCTTTTTCTCTATTGATTGGCATAACTTTCTCCATTGTGCTTCAGTCCAGAAAAGAAGGAGGAAACATAAGAGAAACTACTTTGTAATTTTGTGTGTGGCAAATACCACTGAATTGCAACTCCATTGGTATAACGTAAATCAATATGTTGAATTGATGACACATGTTGTGATTGCAGTAAATGGGGAAATGCTTTTAAAAAGCGATTTAATTTTAGTTGAATATTGTCTCGACTTAAAATAAGTTTCATATCATTTTGTAAAATAAGATACTTTTCTCCATTAGGATATTGCCCTATTTTTTTTATATTCAACTTAACTTTTTTAAGTATGGTTAACAATTCTTCGTAGATTTGCAAAGTATCACTAATATACTTAAAGTTGATATCAAACACAGGCAATCCTTTAAGAGCAGCTATATTAAATTTCAATACTTGTCCTGAGCTATCAACCGCATGGTTTTTCCAAATAGCAACAGGTTGGTATTCTGATATTTTTAGAAAAAGTCCATTATGCCATCTGCGTTCAATATAGACATGACTGACCCAAGGCAAAACTTCAATGGTTTCTCGGATGGTTTGCAGATTTATGCGAAAAAAACCACCAACAATATAAACGGCAATAAGTGCTTGTATTTGAGCAGTAGACGTATAATTATTGCCTTCTATTTGCACACTTGTGATTGGGAGAGTTTGTGGATCGAATAGCCATCTTAAACCAGCAGCTATAAAGCTAAGTAGTATACCAATAAATAATAGATTTTTCAGCCAGAATAATGTTGTACTCGCAATACTAAACTTTTCAAAAAAACTAAGTGGCTGAAAATAAATTCGAAATTCATTTTTCTTCGTACTTTTACGATTCGCTTGGTGATGTTGCAATCTTAGATATTTCATTACACTTATAAAGTGGTTGCTAAGATATGCGACACTAAATCGTCAAATTCAATACCAGCCACTTTAGCAGCTATAGGCACTAAGCTATGGTCTGTCATGCCTGGAATGGTATTGACTTCTAACAGCCAAGGTTGTCCTGCTTCATCACACATAAAATCAACTCTACCCCAACCAGTTGCACCCACTGCTAAAAAGGCTTGCATGGCTAGGATTTGAAATTCATTTTCTTGTGGGGTGGATAAATTGCAAGGACAGTGGTACTGAGTCTGAGCATCATAATACTTAGCATCAAAGTCATAAAATTCACGGGGCGTTTCCAAACGAATAATAGGTAATGTCCGATCGCCTAAAATACCCACAGTGTATTCCGAACCTGTCACATATTGTTCTGCCATCACATCACAATGATACTGAGAAGCAAATTGCCAAGCTTGTTGTAATTGTTCAGACTGTGTAACTTTAGTCATACCCACACTTGAACCCTCAAGCACCGGTTTTATCATCAGCGGTAATCCAAGTTCGTCAATAACTTGGTTAAAATCAGTTGCTTTTGTGAGCAACATAGCTTTGGGTGTAGGTAAATCACTTCCCTGCCAAAGTTGTTTTGTCCGATGTTTATCCATGGCCAACGCTGAACCTAAAATGCCACTTCCTGTGTAAGGCAAATTCAAATGTTCAAGCAATCCTTGAATGGTGCCATCTTCGCCACCACGACCATGTAATGCAATGAAAACTCTATCAAATGACGTTTGCAACAGTGAAGTAATGAAATTTTGATTGGCAGTATCTATTGCAACAACATCTACTTGTTTTCGTTTCAACGCGTCAAAGATAGCTTGACCGGTTTTCAGAGAAATTTCTCTTTCTGCCGATATGCCTCCCATAAGCACTGCAACTTTGCCAAATTGTGCATTCATGTACTAAAAACCAATATTTTACATTCAAGTCTATAAAAAGATTCAAAAAACATGTTGCAAAACAACCACCAGTATAGCTAAGGTGCATCATACCCGATTTCTTGAAAATTAGATAGCGTTATCTCTACATGATTTAAAGCCTTAAATTTAGTGTAAACACAGTGAAAATTTATACAGCCAAGGCAAACTAATAATCCATAAAATATTACGGAATAAGTGAATGCACAGGGCAAAAGAGTTCAGTGTGAGTTTCTTGAGATTTTTGGGATTTTCATCATAAATAGCACTAAATTCAAGCATGATTCAAAAGTTTGCAATCAGGATAAAATAATTAATATTTAAATCGGTATAAAAATAAAAGATAATACTAGGTGAATATAAGTGCTTTTTAGAAAAAAATTATTTTAATTCAATAGGTTAGTTTAATATAAGCGCAGAGGAAAACTGGTAGTATTTTACTACACTAGGGCTATTCACCACTGTTTTTCTACTTTACAATTTTGACGACATTAAATTTAACTGAATTATTAAAGGCTATTTAATAGGTTTTAGTCGTATGTTTTTTTTAATGTGTGATTGTTTGTTTGATAAGTGACTCTGCTAGTTTCTGCGAAAAACCAGCAAAGTCGTGTTTAACAATTCCGTTCAGAGGAAAATGTAAACATGTTTATTTTACATGAATGTATAGCTAGCGCATTATAATTTGTCAGTATTGAAATTGAAGAGTAAATAGGGTATCGACATTGCAGCGTTCTCGTTTGCGAATAGCCTTAGCTTGAGCCCACTTTTTCTCAATAGGATTGAGTTGAGGGCTATAG
>JADGDF010000227.1 GCA_016745055.1 Thiotrichaceae bacterium
CTTATTGATTTATATGATGAAATAATTGGAGTATGTGCCGGACTATGGAACTTTTATCTAGCTAATTGATTGATTTTTAACGGGATACAACTCTACTATTTGCGAAACCACCCAATAGGCGTTTAACCCTCTTTCCACATGCAACTTTCCATTATTCAAAAAATTTTAGGTATGTTACTGATTGCATTCAGTATAACGTTAATACCGCCAATGCTAGTTTCCCTAGGATACCAAGACGACTGTATTCATGCTTTTCTAGTGGCTTTTGCTGCTATGTTTGGTCTGGGATTTCTTTTTTGGTTTCCAGCAAGAAAATCCAATACAGAACTACATTTACACGATGGCTTTTTGATTACTGCAATTTTCTGGATCGTATTTGGGGTGATTGGCGCATTACCCTTTCTGTTTATTATTGAATTGGAAAATTTAACCTTAGCTCAATCAGTGTTTGAGGCAGTCTCGGGTTTTACCACCACAGGTGCAACAGTCATTGTTGGTTTAGATGAATTACCCAAATCTATTCTTTATTACCGTCAACAACTCCATTGGCTAGGTGGCTTGGGTATTATTGTGTTGGCTGTTGCTGTTCTACCGATATTGGGTATTGGTGGTATGCAACTATATAAAGCTGAAACACCAGGACCTATGCGAGATGATAAATTAACACCACGTTTGGAACATACAGCCAAAGCTTTGTTATATATTTATATTACGTTGACAGTAAGTTGTGCTATTGCTTATTGGTTAGCAGGCATGGACTGGTTTGATGCAATTGGCCATAGTTATTCAACCGTTGCCACCGGTGGGTTTTCAACCCATGATGCAAGCATTGGTTATTTCAATAGTGTGCCTATTGAAATTATTTCCATGATTTTCATTATTCTAGGTAGCCTCAATTTTACTGTCCACTTTGTTGCCTGGCGTAAACTAGAATTATCGCACTATTTACAAGATATTCAGGCCAGAGTATTCATCTACATTATTTTGGTCTTGATTAGTATTACTATATTTGTATTACTATGGACGAAAGAATACCTTTCTTTTTGGACAGCTTTGCGTTATGCCAGTTTTGAAGTAATTTCAATTATCAGTAGTACTGGTTATGGTATTGCTGATTTTAGCGAGTGGCCTTTATTTTTACCTGTATTAATTTTAGGTAGTGGATTCATTGGTGGTTGCGTAGGCTCTACAGCAGGTGGATTTCGAATTATTCGTTTTATTCTGCTGTATAAACAGGCACTTCGGGAAATTATGCGTTTAATCCATCCTAACGCAATTATTGCTATAAAAATAGGCAATAAAAAAGTATCTGATCAAATTACAGAAGCAGTATGGGGATTTACTTTCTTATATATCGCCAGTTATGTATTTTTATCACTATTATTTATGGCCACTGGTGTGGATGCTTTAACAGCTTTTTCAGGTATTGCCGCAACATTTAACATGACAGGCCCTGGATTAGGTAAAGTAGCTGCAAATTATAGTGAAATATCAGATGCAGGACTCTGGATCATGAGTTTTGCTATGTTATTAGCTCGCTTAGAAATTTTCACCCTATTGGTGTTATTAACGCCTGCGTTTTGGCGCAGATAATAGCTCTCTTTCAAAATAACTTATTAAAAAGTTGGAAAAAGAGTTAAGGTAAGGAAATGGGAATGAGTTATGAAAAACTAAGATTGTTATCAAATAAAGGGTTTAAGCGTTATTTAGGGGTGGATAAAGAATTGTTTGAAGAGAGAGTAAATGTAATCAGACCAAAAGCCAGATTGGGTAAGAGCCCTAAACTAAGTTATGAAGAGCAGCTATGCATAGCGCTCATTATTTTGAGAATACAGAACCTAAAACCATTTAGGGGTGGATTATGGTTTATCAGAGCCCAATGAATGCGGGACGGTTCAAAAAGTGGAAAACAAATTGATGAGAAGTGGAAAATTTAGTTTACCAAGCTTAAAAACAGCAGATAACTATGAATGTATATTGTTGATGCGACAGAACAAGAAATTAATGACCTAAGAAATGGCAAAGAATCCATTATACAGAGGTAAAAAAACGCCACACTCAAAAGGCACAGTTAATAGTATATTTTAATAGTAAAAAAATCATCAGCTTGTCGGCTGGAGTTCAAAGCGCAGCTTTGTATGTATGGGCACTCGCACAAAACTGCGCTTTGAACTCCGCCAACATAGAGCAGCATTGAGGAACAAAAAAACAGATAAAAGAGAATCAAAATAAAATGCACTAATGCTAATGTTTCTCTTTTAGAATAGCCACCTCACAACTAGCAATTAACACACACAATTAATAACATCCTTTCTAGGAAGAATTCTAGCAGGAATGCCTACTGCAATGGAATTAGAGGGTACATCCTTTATAACAACTGCATTGGCACCAATGAGTACATCATTACCCACCTGAATGGGTCCCAATATTTTGGCGCCCGCACCAATGTCCACCCGATTGCCAATCACTGGCGATCCTCGAATGCCAGTGTGTCTTAATCCCACTGTGACTCCATTACGAATAATCACGTCATCACCAAACACGGCATCGCCACTGATAATAATCCCACTAAAATGTTCGATTTTAAAGCGACGACCAATTTTGGTTTCACAAGGCAATTCAATGCTTGTTAGAATTTGAACCCATAAATAAAATATTTTATATAACAAAGAGAAAGGTTTTCTAAGCCATTTATTTTTAATGGTATAACGCCATTGTCCAAAACGGTAAATCCACATAACCCATAGTCATTGTCGGGTAACTTCACCCTGATAAGTTCGCCAATCTTCGCGCAAATTTTCAAACATCTTTTTTACCCTTTTTTTAATTTCCATTAACCACAAAATCTGATTAGTTTTAAATAACCTGTCAGATTTTTCATTTATATTCAATCAATTGTCGATCTTGCTTGCGCCAACGACGATAATAATAAGAAAATTGTCCCAGGGCAGTAAGAATCTGTTGAAATTGGGAATGTAATCCGTATAAAAATAAAGTAAACCAATTATTTGATTTCCAACGCGTTTTCCAAGCGGTTCTTAAAATGAGTAGTAAAAACAGAAATACACTAACACTCAGTGGGACAAGTGAGTAAAAAAATACGCTCAAAATCAATCCCAGCAAAAAAATACCAAATAAGGTGGTGGCATGAAGCAGATTTTTTTTTGAGTCACGTTGCCCGAAAATTTCTTTTGGTGTCACTAAATTCTGCGTATTTTTTTCATTTTCTGATTTAATTTCATTGACTTGAGAATCTGAGTGCGGAGGTGAAACATCAAAGGTCTGTTTAAGTAACAAAGGGACTTCTGCCAACGCATATCCACAACGTACATTTCGTCTCCAATATTGTGACCATCGAATTATTCCTAAATCATGTAATGTCATTGGATGGTCAATATGTAAAATTAGATAACCTTTAGCCAGAATGCGTTGACACACTTCAAGTTCTTTCCGGAAAATTAACGAGGGATTAAAGCCTTCTACTTCGGCTAAAACTTGACGACGTATCAAAGCATCACCGCCAGAAAATTGAGAAATACCAGGCAGATAGAGCCATTCCAAATCAAGCATACTCTGATAAATAGAAGCTTGTGGGTACAATTTCCGACGATGCCCCCAAACGATAGCTACTTGTGGATTTTCTTGTATCGCTGCCAAAGCGACTTGGACAAAATCGGTATGCAAAATCGTATCGCCATCTAAAAAGAAAATAAACTGCGCTTGAGCAGCACGCCAACCGACATTACGCATAGCTGCAGTTGGAGATTGTGGATAAACCTTTAACACTTTGACGCCTAAAGCTTGTGCTTGTGCTGGGCTACCATCGGTAGACTCAGAATCCACGTAAATAATTTCCAGCAACTCAAAATGAGCATGATTCATCGCTTGTACCGAAAGAATACAACGTTCTAAACGCTCACCTTCATTGCGTCCAATAATAACAACTGATAATTGTAGCTTATTCATCATTAACTTAACGCCACAACAAAAATTGAAAAAAACCTGGATGGCGTTTGGTTCCAGTATGATATTCTTTTACGGTTTCTACAAATTTCCCGAATGGATGAAAAAGCTAAGTAATTAATTTATTATATATAGCAGCAATAAGGTTGAAACGTAGAGCAAAGCGCTTACGGCGATTTCGGTAGCGAAGGGCAAGAATCTTAAAAATTTAAGCATGCCTATAACATGTTCGACAACAATACGAATTTTGGCAAGTTAGCGGTTAGCCAGTTTTTGTTCTTCAGTTAAAGGGAAAAGCTTAGTTTCTTTAAGGGAAAGTTTGCAACAAGCATGGTACCTTCTGCAACAAGCATGGTACCTTCCCATTCCTTGATAACCGCTGTCCGCTAGTATTTGTGTAGACGCATCAAGTTTAGTTTTTTGAAGCTTTGCTTGAACATATTAAGGTCGTGAACACTCCCTTTAGCAAAGAAAGCCGAGATAACCTTTTTACGACTAAAGTCTATCAGTATCTGTGTTTTTTGAGTGTGGCGCTTTTTTACCACCGCTGAGAGAACAAGGAGAAGCGAAGCCGGTGTCGAGTAGTGAGCGACTAGCTGGGATCCAAAAATACGGGAAAACAGGACAGAAAGGCGACAGTCCTTCTGTGCGTTTTTCGGGATTTCTGGACAATCCCAGCGTCAAGTCATGGAGGACTCGGGTGATGGAGGGCGGAGTGAAACGGAGTACGGAATCGCCCGTATGGAGACCGGACATGTCGGGGCAATCAAACTAGCGTCTCGCTGAGATTTGAGTCGCTCTTAGAACCTGTTTAAAGTTTTTTTAGAATGATAGCCAAAAAAGCTAGCATAACGAACTGTAGACTAGAATTGAGGTTTCTTTCGCAGTTTTTCCAAAGTCTTC
>JADGDF010000228.1 GCA_016745055.1 Thiotrichaceae bacterium
TTCTTCGTGTGTCAGTTCGTCATTGCTTGCCATAAATATATTATAAACCAATTACCTAAAAAATCTGTATTTAACGACTTTTCAATGGCGATGACTATATGTTTGTTGATAGAGCAAAAGAAGTTGAAAATTATCATAGTCTTATGTCAGAAAAGCAAAGTGCGAAAATTTGGGATGCATGTAAGGCAGGTATTACCAGAACAATGAATTCTGATACTACTAAAGCTTTATGTGCAGATATATCAACGAGGAAAATGCAAAACGTATCTGATAAATAACATAGATTGCATCGCATAATATTCTCAATATGGCAGAGATAATATAGCTTATCCGCTTTACAACCTATCATCAACAAATACTTTAACGTTCATGTAGTTCTTTTTTTGTCCAATTTTGCAGTTGCTCTACTTCAATTGGTGTAGATAGAAAGTGTTCTAATTGATTATTTCTGGGAATTGATTTGATCTCCGTATATTTTTGTAGTAGAAATTTATAAAAATCTAGCAGCTCTGTTTGGACTTGAAATGGTATTTTTTTGAACCTTTGATAGTCGTTCACTATTTGACTCCAGCTTCGTTTTTCCTTGTTTCACAACGAATATACCTGTGTTGTCACATATACAGAACACACTATGTTCTCTAATACTGGCAAAGAGAACATTGGTGCATTCATCTGACTTTTTTACCTGTTAAGTAAGCAGGTTAGTAACGATAATGTTCTGGTTTGTAAGGACCATTAGCATTAATATTTAAATAAGTAGCCTGTTTGGAAGTCAATGCAGTTAAGTTTGCGCCAATGCGTTTTAAATGCATTCTTGCAACTTGTTCATCCAAATGTTTGGGTAGCACGTATACTTTTGTTTCATAACGGTCATGATGATTCCATAATTCGATCTGGGCTAACACTTGGTTAGTGAAAGAATTAGACATCACGAAACTTGGATGACCCGTTGCACACCCCAAGTTAACCAAACGACCTTCTGCTAACACAATAATGCGTTTGCCATCAGGAAAGATAACGTGGTCAACTTGTGGCTTAATATTTTCCCATTGATAATCACGTATACCAGCAATGTCGATTTCAGAGTCGAAGTGACCAATATTACACACAATGGCTTCGTTTCTCATTTGCTTCATGTGATCATGGGTGATGACATCCACATTACCCGTGGCGGTCACAAAAATATCTCCCTTTGAAGCGGCATCATCCATAGTGACAACACGATAACCTTCCATTGCGGCTTGTAATGCACAAATTGGGTCAATTTCCGTCACCCAAACAGTTGCGCCTAAGCCGCGAAATGCTTGGGCAGAGCCTTTACCAACATCACCGTAACCTAATACGACACAGATTTTACCTGCAATCATAACGTCAGTGGCGCGCTTAATACCATCAACTAAAGATTCACGACATCCATACAAATTATCAAATTTAGATTTAGTGACAGAATCATTGACATTAATGGCAGGGACTTTTAAAGAACCGTCGCCCATCATTTCATATAAACGATGCACACCCGTGGTGGTTTCTTCAGAAATACCTTTAACTTCGTTCAATAAATCTGGATATTTATCATGCATGATTTGGGTTAAATCACCACCATCATCCAAAATCATGTTTGGACGCCATTTGTCTGGGCCAAAAATGCTTTGTTCAACACACCACCAAAATTCTTCGTCCGTTTCACCTTTCCAAGCAAATACAGGTACACCTGTAGCAGCAATCGCGGCAGCCGCTTGGTCTTGGGTGGAGAAAATATTACAAGAAGACCAGCGTACTTCTGCGCCTAATTCTATTAAGGTTTCGATTAATACGGCAGTTTGGATTGTCATATGCAAACAACCGGCAATTCTGGCACCTTTTAAGGGTGATTTATCTTTGTATTCTTTGCGCATCTCCATTAAACCAGGCATTTCAGTTTCTGCAATGCTAATTTCTTTACGACCCCAATCGGCTAAATTAATATCTGCGACTTTATAGTCTGGGGTTAAATTGACAATAGGTTGTGCACTCATATTTACTCCTAGTACGTTTAAATTTGGAATTTAATTAGTATCATCATTAATGATGAAATTTTAAGGCGATTACCCACGGATAAATGATATTAAGGGAGTGAATTAACTTTGCAAAACAAGTTTTGCACTCCTAAAGATGGGATGAAGACAGGTAAACGACTAAAATTAGTGACGCCACATTGTTTAAATTTGAAACAATATGTTGCGATGTTATCAAGATTATAAATGGGTAAGCGCATCAGGCCAACCCATTCAAATCTTTTCTGATAGTCACGAGGGACTTACTTTTGGCCCATCTTAAGCGTTTGCGAATTCTGAATTTCAGTCATGACGGGTGACAATATGTTACCCTCCCCTACATTTTTATTAGCTAGCTGTTTGAATTTTCTAGCGTTTATAAGCCTGCAGCTTCACGTAATGCATTTGCTTTATCAGTGCGTTCCCAAGTAAAACTAGCTTCTTCTCTACCAAAGTGGCCATAACTCGCCGTTGAGGTATAAATTGGGCGGAGTAAATCAAGCATTTTGACCAAGCCACGTGGACGGAGATCAAAGTGTTCACGAATTAATTGAGTTAATTTGCTTTCGTCAATTTTGCTTGTACCAAAGGTTTCTACATGAATAGAGGTAGGTTCTGCAACCCCAATGGCATAAGAAACTTGAATTTCACAACGTTCAGCCAAACCTGCTGCCACAACATTTTTAGCCACATAACGACAGGCATACGCGGCAGAACGATCAACTTTTGAAGGGTCTTTACCAGAAAATGCTCCCCCCCCATGTCGTGCCATGCCACCGTAAGTATCTACGATAATTTTACGACCAGTTAAGCCACAGTCACCGACTGGACCACCAATGACAAAACGACCGGTTGGATTGATATAATAACGAGTATCTTTGGTAATCCACTCGGTTGGTAGCACAGGTTTGATAATTTCATCCATGACAGCTTCATGAATAGCTTTATTATCAATATCTGGTGAATGCTGTGTGGATAAAACAACTGCATCAATGCCAACAGGTTTATTGTTTTCATAGCGGAAGGTGACCTGACTTTTAGCATCAGGGCGCAACCAGGACAATGTCCCGTTTTTTCTAACTTCGGCTTGGCGTTTAACCAGTCTATGCGCATAAGTAATAGGCGCAGGCATCAATACATCAGTTTCGTTGGTGGCATAACCGAACATTAAACCTTGGTCACCTGCTCCTTGTTCATGATCTCCGGATTCATCTACGCCCATAGCAATATCAACTGATTGTTTGCCAATAGCAGAGAGTACCGCGCAGGATTCCCAGTCAAACCCGATTTCGGAGCTGTTATAACCAATTTCCTTGATGGTGTTGCGTACAATTTCTTCAACATCGACCCATGCATTGGTAGTGATTTCACCAGCCACAAGCACCATACCTGTTTTGACTAGGGTTTCACAAGCAACACGAGAATTTTTGTCGTTGGTGAGTAAAGCGTCTAAAATAGCATCTGAGATTTGGTCGGAAACTTTATCTGGGTGACCTTCTGAGACGGATTCTGAGGTAAAAAGCATCTTTTCTGACATAGTCTTCCTTTTACTGAAATAAAAGAAGTCTTTTATTCTATCACAGCCAGAAAAAACTTTAAATTCAGCAAAAGTTATGCCAGACTAACTATAGTCTCATATATATTCAAGAACGTTGAATTATAAGGGTTAAGACATAATTAAAATCAGTTGTTTTGTTCCACGTTTTTTGAATACTTCAAAATTAATTGACAATCCCTCTGAAAAAGTGTTTTTTATATTCATGGCAAAAATTAAATATAGTCAGGTTTACCAGAAAATACCAAAACAAGGAAAAGTTTTTTACAAAACGCTTTGTTTAGATTGCAATAATATTGTCAGTATTGAATGGCAAAAACCTTATATTAATTATGAAAATACAATCATTGAACAACGCCCAATGATTCTGCTAAGTGTTTGTCCACTGTGTGATAGCCAGCGTTTGCATATATCTAAAATCAATCAAGCAACTTATACTCAATTGAGTGATACTTGGGATTTACTAGACTCTCAGGTGAATAGTGCTGAAAATAGCGACTTTGATGAAGAGTTTTGGATAAATAACCAATTTGACATTGAGTAAGACATAACATGGTTAAGCGGTTACGAAAAAACTAGCTTCTATCACTTGGGCTAGGATAAAATATTAGTACATTATCCAAACGAGGAGAGATTTTATGCCAATTGATCTTGACGAAGTTATCCAAGCTCATAGCCACTGGAAAACTCATTTAAAAAAAGCAATAGAAGCAGGCAAATGTAATCATTCTGTTTTAGATGTTGCGGATGAACATCAGTGTACATTTGGGCAATGGCTTGATTCACCAACGGGCAAATCTTTACCTCATTACAACGATATAGCTGAAATGCACCGAACATTTCATAAAGAAGCAGCTCACATTTTAAGATTAGCTTTGCAAGGAAATAAGGAAGAGGCACTGGAAAACATGAAGTTGGGCAGCCATTTTAACCAACTAACTGCAAAGTTAGTCAATAAGTTAGCTGAAATTAAGGATGCAGGGCACGGTTGATCCAAATATAGTAATAATTTTATTTCAATTTTAACCCTGAATCTTGGAATGCCTCTATAGGCAGAATGAGTACAAGGAACCCAGTATGTTTAGCTAATTCTGCTGGGTTTCGTTTTTTTAGCTTGACCTCTGATGGTGTGTCCAACTAAGCAATCTTCTTAGAATCTGTTTAAAGTCTTTTTAGAATAGACTTATTGCGAAATAAGGTATTGAAAAAATGGGGAGAAAAGTTAAACTAGTGGTTATAGGAACTAAACAAGTCCATAAGAAAGCAATATGAATT
>JADGDF010000059.1 GCA_016745055.1 Thiotrichaceae bacterium
CTTATTGATTTATATGATGAAATAATTGGAGTATGTGCCGGACTATGGAACTTTTATCTAGCTAATTGATTGATTTTTAACGGGATACAACTCTATTAGTTCAGTACTGCATATGACTGCTTTTATTCAACCGCTTTTCATCCAAATTTGATGTCAGACCAACAACGCGCCTTACATTATGTGCCAAATAACGTAAAATTATTACTTATTATTAGTTTTAGTTTACAGTTATCCTGGCAACTATATTTATCTGAGCCACAATTAAAAATTCGTGACTTGATTACGCCACCTAAAGTAGAAATATTGCGTATTTTAAGCTTTGGTGACTCAATTTCAAGTGCGAAATTGTTCATGTTATGGTTACAAAACTTTGGTGCTCAAGCTGGGCGTATACTACCTTATAAGAAATTTGACTATAATAAACTACAGCAGTGGTTGGAAATTATTTTAGCACTTGATCCTGACACACAATATCCTTTGTTAGCTGCGAGTCATTTGTATGCTAATGTTTCTGATGCACAAAAGAAACGACACATGTTAGAATTCGTATACCAGCAGTTTTTTGTCGATCCACAGCATCGTTGGATGTGGTTAGCCAATGCCGCAGTACAAGCAAGGCATCGTTTAAAAGACTTACCTTTAGCTTTAAAATATGCGAAAGCAATTTCTGACAATGCAACCCCGAATATGCCGCGCTGGGCACAGGAAATGCAAATCTTTATTTTAGAAGAAATGGGAGAATTTGAAAGAGCACTATTGGTTATTGGTGGAATGTTAGACAGTGGATATATTTCAGAGCAGAATCAAATTAGGTTTTTGAGTGACAGGTTAGAAACATTATCTCAAAAAGCTGTGCAACAACGTAATCATTGATTAACTTAAAACACTTAACATACAACCATTTAACCAAGAATACTCACCTTTTAATCGTTAATCAATTGCAAAAATACTTAATTAAATGAATACTTAGATATATGTATATAATTATACTTAGGTGATGAGGATAACAATGAAACACCAAGCCGGTTTTACCCTTGTAGAAATCGCGATTGTCATGGTCATTATTGGCCTGCTAATTGGCGGTATTTTAAAAGGACAAGAAATTATTACAAATGCAAAAATAGGTAATGTAGAAAAAGAATTCAATAATGTCAGTGTTGCTATCTATAATTATCAAGACAGATACCGTGCTTTACCTGGAGATGATACAAAAGCAATGGCTCGCTTTGGTGTAAAAGCAGGTGATGGTGATTGGATAATAGATGAAGTTTTTGATTCTACAAAGGATGATGATGAATCTCGCCTTTTTTGGGCACATTTAAGAAGTGCAGGTTTAATTACAGGTGGAACAACTGATCAAACGCAACCTAACCATCCCTTTCAAGGAATAATAGGTGTTTCTACAGGAGCAGCAACTACTGGTACTGCTGGTATCACAGGGTTATTTGTTGGTTTTAAAGGGATTCCAGGCGATATTGCTGAGATGCTTGATACAAGAACCGACGATAGTGAACCTAACTTAGGTAGTGTGCATGCAGCAGAAAAAGATGCAGTTCAAACTACTGCAGCAACTGCTTATGCTAAGGATAAAGAATATAACCTTTATTATGCGCTTTAGTTTAAAGCATATTAATTTTTTAATTTAAAAATATATTATAATTATTAGGATGTTGGTAAAATAAAGTAAAATAAACTCCCTGTGTCTAATTCACTTTCCACCCCAACCTTACCATTTAATTTTTCTACAATTTGTTGCACAATAGATAAACCCAGGCCATGCCCCTCTGCATGTTCTTCATGTAGGCGGGTAAACGGTGTAAATAAACGCTTCTGCGATTCTGATGAAATTCCCATACCATTATCTTTTAGCCAAAATCGAACACCACTTTCTTCAACTTGGGCACCAAATTGTAAAATAGGTGGTTTTCCACCATATTTAATGCCATTGCTAATATAATTCGCCCATACCTCTTCTATCCAAGGGGCATAACCCACTGCAACTGGCCAAGTTTCCGGAAAAAGTATTTTCGCTTGGACGTTTTCTATCATGTAACTTAGACGATTGTAAATGATTTGTTCAACAATGTTTTTCATGTCCAAGGGTTCTAAAGGAATGTCACGTTGCTTAGATACCCCAGCAAGTAGTAACAATTCCTCTATAATGGTCAACATTTTCTGCCCAGCTTGTTGGACCACATGCACTCTTTCCAGTACTTTTGGGTTAATCCCATCAATGGCTGAACAAGAGGACGCAACACTATCAGTTAAGCCAATAATGCCTGTTAATGGATTTTTTAAGTCATGGGCAACTGTTCGAGAAAACGCATCCAGCTCTTGATTACGTTTTTCAAGTTCTGATTTTTGCACTTGCAATTCAAACACACTTTCTTGTAATTCTTTTTGCAAGTTACACAGGCGTAAATGGGTCATTATTCTTGCCAGCACTTCCTCTTGTTGAATAGGCTTAGTAATGTAATCTGCGGCACCAAGTCTAAACCCTCTGACTTTGTCCACGACATCTGTCAGTGCTGTCATGAAAATAATGGGAATATCTTGTGTTTCTTCTTGAGATTTGAGTTGCTGACATACTTCAAAACCATCAATACCAGGCATCATGACATCTAATAAAATCAAGTTGGGTAAAATAGTATTAGCCGTTTGAATGGCTTGCTTACCATCTCGACTCACCAAAACCCGAAATCCTTCTTCAATTAAAAAGTCAAATAAAACACTGACATTTGCAGGTATATCATCAACAAGTAATAAAGTTGCTTTTGGTGGTGTATTTGTTTTCATTATTTTTTTAGAACACAGGCATCAAAATATAGAATCAAGCAGAAAAAGTTTGGCAAGTTAAAGCCAAGTTTTTCACAATTTAGTTGACTCCTGACTCCTGACTCCTGACTCCTGACTCCTGACTCCTGACTCCTGGACTCCTGACTCCTAAAACTACGCTATTTGTTTTTTTGCAAGCTCACAAATTTTTTCTAACTCAAAATTTTTAGCAAGCTGCCGAATTTTATGCGCAAGTGGCTTTATAGCCTCTCCAAGTTCCTCCAACTTTTCAACTTCTTCCAAAATACCGTTAATATCTCCAATTGTTGCTAAATTTAGTAAAGTGGCTGCTTGTTCGCCAGAGAGTTTAACGATGGTTGTTGCATTAAACAATGAAGCTACTTCATTTTCATCAGGTGGCTCATATAACCATGTTAAACTAAGATGTCTTTGAAGGCAGTTAAGTAAAATTGGTGTATGAATTGGTTTGGTTAAAAAATCATCACACCCTGCTTCTAAGCTTGCTTGCTGATGAAAATCAAACACACTCGCAGAAGCCATAATTACCACTGTTTTTTCCAGTGTGGGCAACTGTTTAATTTGTTGTGTTGCTTTAAAACCATCCATCACAGGCATGACTAAATCCATCAAAATTAAATCTGGCAACACATTTTTGGCTCTAATTAAGCATTCTTCACCATTACAAGCTTCAGTCATTTCAAATCCCAAAGGATTTAAAATATTGATGAGTACCAAACGATTTTCTTTTTTATCGTCTACCACCATTATTTTATAAGGTTTTCCACAATAGCCAATAATTGTCTTGGTTTCAGTAGAAGTTTGTAACTCGAAATGAGGCGCTTCTGCTAAAGGCAAAGCTACCCAAAAGGTACTTCCTTGATTCAAAACGCTTTCAACATGCAACTCCCCTTGCATCATTTCAACGAGTTTTTTGGTAATTGTCAGCCCTAATCCAGTGCCTTCTGAATGGTATTTTTGCTCGCCGACTTGCTGAAAAGGTTGAAAAATTTGGCTATGTTCTGATTGTGCGATGCCAATGCCGGTATCTTCTACCTGAAAGCGAATATTACCATTATGGTAACCAATTTTAAAAGTGACACTACCCGCTTGTGTAAACTTAATGGCGTTGTTTAATAAATTGATTAATATTTGTCTAAGTCTTTTTTCATCAGCCCTTACAGCAACAGGCAAGTGTGACAATTTTTGGTAGCTAAATGTAATTCCTTTTTGTTCTGCTCGGAATTGAAATAATTTGGTGATATTTTGTAAAAATTCATTAAAATTAAAGTCTATGAGGCATAACTCTATTTTATCAGCCTCTATTTTAGATATATCTAGTATATCATTGATTAAAGTTAATAAATACTCTCCACTACGATGGATAATATCTATACCTTCTTGCTGTTTTAAGGTTAGACTTTTGCCTCGGCTTAAAATTTGTGTGTACCCTAGAATACCATTCAAAGGGGTACGTAATTCATGACTCATATTTGCTAAAAACGTACTTTTAGCCTGGCTTGCACTCTCAGCCGCTGCTTTTGCTTGGTGCAATTTTTCCTCGGCTTGTTTTTGAATCGTTAAATCGCGATTGGTCCCTACCATTCTTACAGGTTTACCTGATTGACTCCAAATGGCAATCCCTCTTTCCAACATCCATAAATAATGGCCATCTTTATGACGTATGCGATAAGAGCATTCATAAGACAAAGTTTCTCGATTTAAATAAGCGTAAATATCTGCTATGACACGAGGATAATCTTTAGGGTGCAAATATTGATGCCATACTTCAAATTGGCTAGGAATTTCATTGTCTTGATAGCCCAACATCTGCTTCCAACGTGGCGATAAATACATGGTATTTTTCTCTAAATACCAGTCCCATAAACCATCACTTGCCCCTAACATTGCAAGATGAAAACGTTCTTCACTAGCGCGTAACTCTAACTCTGTACGCTGGTGTAAACTAATTTCTTTTTCTAATAGCTGGTTTTTATCAAGCATCTCTTGCGTTCGCGTCTCAACTTTTTGTTCTAATACCTGATTAGAATGCCTGAGCATGGCTTCATTATCTTCTAAAACAATAAATAAATCTTGGAGTTGTTCCGCCATTTTTTTGAAACTCGTTGCTAATTGTCCTAACTCATCCTTTCTCTCAATATCAATATTAATTTTAGATAAATTCCATTTGCCTTTGGCAAAAGTTTTAGCCACTTGATTTAAACGACGAATAGGACAAACTATCCAACGTGCGGTCATAATGCTGACAAAAATGGCAATCGCAATAGCAATTAAGGCAATTAATAAGGTCGAACGAATATTTGCTTCAATATGGTTCGTAAAATCAGAAGCAGGTACTGCAACAACCGTTAGCCAATCAAGCCCCCATTGATCTTGCAAAGAGGTTAGTTGTAGGAAAAATTGTTCACCTTGTTCAACAAAATTTAAATATTGAGTATTTTGAATATGGTTAAGGTCAGGAAAGGTTTTGAAGATTTGTTGAATCGCAACTTTGACTAGGTAATTATCTGAATTGGCAGTAATTAAATGACCGTTTTGTTCTAAAATAAAGGCATAACCAGAACGTCCTATTTTTAGCTGCTCTATAAATTGATTGATATGAGAAAACGTAAAACTACTGCCAAATACATGTCGTAATTCCTCTTTTTTGTTATACATTGGCAGGATGGCAGTAATCGTAGATAACTGCGTTGTATTGTCTGTATAAATATGACTCCATGCTGATTGAGGTGCTAGCATTGCATTATCATACCAAGGGTATAAATTTTGTTTATTGGCATTAGTTGTTCCACTAAACAACTCAAATTCACCAGCACCATTCACGTTATACAATACTTGTTGGTTGTTTTTAAATTCAAAAATTTGTAATTTGTCGTGCGTTAAGCGTCTAGCACCAACAATATGGCCATTTTCATTCGCCATAAAAACCTGGCTTATCAACGGAAATGTTTGTAGATGCTCTAAAAAATGAACTTTAGTATCATGTTGTTGTGTTTCTAGGTGAGTAAAAGAAACAGTGTTTGCATTAAGTCGATTAACGAGATGAGGTGTTTCAATATAAGTGCGTAGCTTTTCTTGGATTGCGTAACTCACTTTATTTTGCAACTGTCTTGTTAATTCATTAGATATTTGCTGAATATGGTTAAAAGAGAGGTAACCAATGATACTGACAATGACAATGAGTTGAAAAATAAAAGGAATAGTAAGAACAATACGTAAAGGTAACTTACGAGAAATAAAACAGAAGAATTGTTTAATTGATTTTATGATGACTGAAAACATTGTTCTCATCTAGGTAGAGTGAGGAAAGCATGTTTTCTATTGCTAAAAACATTTAGCAAATATATATAGGTTGCACAGCTAAAAATTTCATTTTTCTATTAAAATCCAAGCTATGTAAATTAATTAAATAGTAACAGGAAATAATGTTTTTTTAAATCCTTTTATTTAGCCAAGTATTCCTTTATGTTTTATGCCAATATAAATTTAAAGTAAAAACCTATTTCCAAAAAACATGTCTAAATCTAAAGATTTAGACTTCAGAACTTAAATGCGAATTAAGAGCTAAAAAATACATGCTTTAAAAAATCAGTATGTTACAAAATTTAATTCGCTTTTGTAAAACTTTTGTATTTACAACTAGCTAATTTTTAAACATAAAATTTAGTTCTTAATTCGCATTATAGATTTTTGCTGTCAATACGTCAGTCCCTTCACTTAAAACATATAAAATTGCTTCAAAGCATCGGCTTAATCCTAATCTTACTAGGCTTCCGAGGTTTTGGAAAAAACTTCGAAATCTCCGCAAACTCTCCATCGGTCAAAAATCTTTGAGTTGTATTGTTCATACCAACAAATCTATCGTTTCCTGATTTTTTATGTCAAAAATAACTAGTGAAACTGGCAGATACGTTTCTTATTGTCAGGTCATTACATTTTACTGTACCTGATTTTGAGGTAGGTTGGTGACGAAATGTTCTGTTTGCCAGATGTCAGTATAGCCGTGCTGACTTGCTATTACCTTGATTTGTTCTAAGTCATAAAAATAGACTGGAGGACAACCTTTGAATTTTAAATAACCTAAACGCCGAAAATATCTGAGCTTTGCTTTAAGAGCGGTTGGACTTTCTGCGACATGGCATAAAAAATAATCTGAAGGCAAATTAGCGAAAAAATTATTTAAATCATCAGGTGTAAAATATTCAATAACACCGAGAGCAGTTATAATATCAGCCTTGGTTGTTAAAGCAAGTTTATCTCGTATATCTGCTACCAAAAAAGTAAATTGTGCCTGAAGAGGACTCGTTTTTATTCCTTCTTTGGCAGTTTCAATAACTTTTTCTTAAATATCCACACCTGTTACATGCCCAGCACCCGCATCAACTAGCCTCTTTGCAAACCTTCCTGAAGCACAACCAACATCTAAAACATGCTTGTTCTGAATGTAAGGTTTAAGCAATGTATATGCTTTTTCCATGCGAGTATAAACGGAACGTCCTCGAACGTAATGGGAAAGAGATTCTAACAATCCTCTTTTTACAGGCATATTGTCTTCAAAATAAGCACCTGCTTCCCAACGAAGACTGTTAGCCTTCCAGTATTCTGCCATTTTATTGTCATTCATAGTGATCTTAAACCTCTAAATCAATGGTCAAAAAATGTTTTTTTATCTGATTATTTTCCATTAAATCAGACATTTTCCCAAATGAATGGTGTTGTAACCACTTTCTTAAATATGTTTCCAGTGGATAGGCATGTATTCGCCGTAAACCTTGGTATTGAACATCAGGGGGTGGATAAATTTGCCATAAGTGAAGATAGAAAATACAGGATAAATGTTTGTTACTGTACCAATTTAAAAGATGACTGTACCATTTTCTCAGATAAGAAATCATAATACCTGTGCCAACAGGAATCTCTTTGCTCAGTATTTTAGTATTGACAATCTTGCCATAATCAATTTTATGAGAGAAAAAGGGAATGTTTGTCACCGGCAGTATATGCATACCATTGATATTGCTATAGTTACCCACAGATGCTAATGTAGAAGAATCATATTTAAAATCTGCATCCGCAAGAATATGAAGTAGGGAACTCGGCAAATAAATCCAAGGTGCACGAAAACCTTTGGGTGAGTATTGATGTAAAAAATCAGCAGACATCATCAGTTCCTGGCGGAGAATATCACTGTTTAATATTTTACTGTGTGTATGTCCATGATAAGCAATTTCGTGCCCTCATTCATGAATATTTGCTACAATTTCCGGAAAATAGTGATGGTACTCTCCTGTTACAAAAAAAGTAATATGTACGTTATATTCATCAAGCAGTTCTAAAAATCGTTTGGTACATGAGCTCACATATTCTATATTCAATGTCATAGCATTCTCTACTTTATCATTTTCCAGACTTTAATCGCAGTCAACTATGCTGATACAGTTTTTTACAAATTTTGTTCATTATCCAGAGTAGTTACTGACCATGGGTTCTGATTCTATCAGTTGATGGAAATATTTAGGTTGCATTTGAATTTCTAACAAACTGTCACCATTCTCAGCAAATTGCTCATTGAGTACGGCGCCTAGAGAAAATAAGTGGGCGCGTAATTTACCCAGTGCTACGGGGACGCGAATCCACTGCCGGATAATTTCTTGGTTAATATGCGCTTGCAAAGCTTCATGCAGTAGATCAATGCCAAGTTCTGTGTGAGCAGATAGCCAAATTTTGCGGGCTTTGCCTGTTTCATCTTTTTCTAAACGAGGAGGTGTATGTTTTAGCAAATCAATTTTGTTGTAAATAATGATTTGTGGGACTTCAAGCGCATCTACTTCTTTCAACACATCATTGACTTGTGTAATTCGTTCTTGACGATGCCCATCACTGGCATCAACAATATGTAATAATAAACTAGCTTGCCGAGTTTCTTCTAGAGTTGCTTGAAATGCGGCCACTAATGTATGGGGTAAATGTTGAATAAATCCAACGGTATCGGCCAAAATACAAGGTGTTTTATCCGGTAATTGAATGCGGCGCAACGTAGCATCCAAAGTTGCAAATAATTGGTCAGCAGCGTAAACAGAGGCGTGTGTTAGATGGTTAAATAAGGTGGATTTACCTGCATTAGTATAGCCTACCAGAGAAATAACAGGTAATTCTGCTTTTTGACGCGCTTTTCGGCTCAGTTGCCGCTGTTGACGCACTTTTTCCAATCTTTTGTTAATGTGCTTAATGCGGTCACCCAATAGGCGACGATCTGTTTCTAACTGGGTTTCCCCCGGACCACGTAAACCAATCCCTCCTTTTTGTCTTTCCAAATGAGTCCAACCACGGACTAAGCGGGTGGAAAGATATTGTAGTTGAGCTAATTCAACTTGCAATTTGCCTTCAAATGAATGGGCGCGTTGGGCAAAAATATCTAAAATTAACCCTGTTCTGTCCAAAACACGACATTTGAGGTGTTTTTCTAAGTTTCTTTCTTGACTAGGGGTTAAGCTGTGGTTAAATAATACAATTTCTGCTTCGAGCATTTCTACGCGCAATGAAATTTCTTCTAATTTGCCACTGCCCACAAAACAGCTTGGATCGGGCGAAGAACGAGCGCCTAAAATTTTATCAACAATGATAGCCCCAGCAGAAGTCGCAAGTTCTTCAAATTCGACAAAAGTAGGCTGTTCATGAAATTGCTGAATAGTAATATGAATCAATATGGCGCGTTCGCCACTACGTGGTCTTTCAAACACAGATAATGCCTATTTATGGTGGGAAGTGAAGAGTGAGAATTCGGGAGTTAGAATTGAGAAATCAAGTGTCCCAAAATATAGTATGGCTATTTAAGTTCTGACTTCTGTATTCGGACTCCTGAATTCTTTTACTCACGCTATTCCTCTGGTGTTGCACTTTCTTCTTCAGAAATTTCTTCAAAGGCAATTTTAACATTCCGCGAAGGGACAATCGTTGAAATGGCATGTTTGTAAACCATTTGATTGACTGTATTTTTTAGTAAAACAACAAATTGATCAAATGATTCAATATGTCCCTGTAACTTAATGCCATTGACTAAATAAATTGAAACAGGAATGCGTTCTCGACGCAACGCATTCAAAAAAGGGTCTTGTAAGGTCTGCCCCTTGGTCTTACTCATTGTTTTTCTCCATTTTTGTTAAAATCTCTTCCCTATATTTTAGCCTTAAATGCTAAAAAACCTCAAAGATTTTCATCAAAATATCTAAGAAGTATAGGACATGCCATTAGATAGTGTAACACTTGTTGTGCGATATTGTGATGTTGGCTATCAAACCAAACGGCATTTTTTTCTGCACGTAACCACGTTAATTGTCGCTTTGCCAGTTGTCGCGTGGCAATAATACCTTGTTCTTCTAAAGTTATTTTATCAAATTCTCCTGCTAAGTATTGCCATACTTGACGATAGCCCACTGCACGTATGGCAGGTAAACTTGGGTCTAAATCTCCACGTTCAAATAATGCCCTTACTTCATCAATTAAACCAGTGTGTAACATTTGTTGAAAGCGTTGAGCTATTTTATCATGGAGTATCTCGCGTTGTTGAGGCGCAATGATAATTTTTACGGTAGGATAATGCCAGGATTGTGCCATTGAGTGTTGATAATGTTCACTTAAGGTTAACCCCGTAATTTCATAGACTTCTAATGCGCGTTGAATGCGTTGAGTATCGTTGGGGTGAATTCTTCCCGCTGCTTGTGGATCAATGTCTACTAATTTTTGGTGCATACCTGGCCAACCAATAGCGGCTGCTTCTTGATCTAGTTTTTTTCTAATGCCTGCATCCGCAGAAGGCAAATCAGATAAACCTTGCTGCAAACTTCGAAAATAAAGCCCCGTTCCCCCCACAAGTAAAGGTATTTTACCGTTGGCATGAATGTCCTGGATAGCTGTTAAGGCATCCTGGCAAAATTGTGCCGCAGAATAAGGCTCTCGTGGATCATGAATATCAATAAGATGGTGAGGTGCTTGGGCCAATACCTCAGAGGTAGGTTTAGCACTACCAATGTTCATTTGTCGATAAACCATAGCTGAATCAACGCTAATGATTTCAACGGGTAAATGTTGGACCAGGAAAATCGCTAGTTCTGTTTTACCAGAGGCCGTTGGCCCCATCAAAAAAATACAAGGAACTGATGCCATTAGAAAAATAATGTTTAAAAGTTAAAGGTCTGCTAAAAACTAACTCTATATTGATACCTGTCTCTGTTAACAAGTAAAATTTATCTTGCTGTGCACAAAAATTAGGCATTTCACACTTGATATATATTGTTGTTTCGTTATTATGTTTATAAAATAGAAAGAATGTACCACTGAATTTAATAAGTATAAGCCGAAATACGGCAATTTCAAATTATTTGTATCTCTACAAAAAAAGGAATTCTCTTGTGTCCACTGTTGAAGTCAAAATTCCCGTGTTTGCCGAGTCTATTACTGAAGGCACCATTGACATTTGGTATAAACAAACAGGTGAATCAGTCAAAGAAGGTGAAAAATTACTGGATGTTGAAACCGATAAAATTGTGTTAGAAGTTGTTTCTCCAGGCGAAGGGGTACTAACCGAAATTTTAAAACAAGCAGGCGAAACTGTTTTTAGCGAAGAAACGGTAGCGAAAGTAGAAGTAGGTGCTTTGCCAAGCTTTGATGCCAAATCCTCCCCTGAAGCTGCACCCAACGTAAAAACGGATCCTCCGATGAAAATCATGGAACCGCTTGAAACAATACCCGCCGCTCCCAGTGCTCCCATTGTTGAAACGGTTGAGCCAAAAGACACAACCGCTAACAGACCTAAAACTAGTCCTGCTGTGCGTAAAATGGCAACAGCACAAGGTATTGATGTCAATACGGTACCACACCAAAATGACCGAGTGACAAAAGCTGATATGTTGGCTCATGCTGAATCACAAAAACAGGTCCCTGCTGCGCCGCCAATGTCATTAACAGCTCAACCTGCAATTACGCCAATTGAATCACCTGTCAGCAATGATCCGTTTGGACGTCCTGAAGAACGTGTACCTATGACGCGCTTGAGAAAGCGAACGGCTGAACGTTTACTTGGTGCACAGCAACATCACGCCATTTTGACAACATTTAATGAAGTCAACATGAAACCGCTCAAAGATTTGCGAACTAAATACGGCAATCAATTTGAAAAAGATCATGGCGTACGTTTAGGTTTTATGTCCTTATTTGCCAAAGCGGCGATTGCTGCCTTACAAAAATTTCCCATCATAAATGCTTCCACAGATGGCCAAGATATTATTTACCACGGTTATTATGATATAGGTATTGCAGTCAGCTCGCCACGAGGACTTGTGGTCCCTATTTTACGTGATGTAGACACCTTATCACCTGCAGAAATTGAAAAAGCCATTGGTGACTACGCAAAACGAGCCCAAAATGCTCAACTCACTATTGAAGATTTAACGGGGGGGACGTTTACCATTACCAATGGAGGTATTTTTGGTTCTATGTTATCCACACCGATACTTAATCCACCACAAAGTGGTATTTTAGGTATGCATAACATTGTCGATAGACCCGTCGTTGAAAATGGTGAAATTGTCATTCGTCCCATTATGTTTGTTGCTTTATCTTATGATCATCGGATTATTGATGGTAGAGAAGCAGTGCAATTTCTAGTGACAATTAAAAATGCACTGGAAGACCCAGCAAGAATGTTGCTGAATGTATAGATATATAAATGAAATAATGTCAAAAATGAGGAATGCAAAACTTGTTTCAAAAATAAATCTTGCATTCCTTCAGGGAAAGGCTTATTTTCTTAAAGCATTTGTGCTGCTTTTTTGGCAAAATAAGTTAAGATGCCATCTGCACCTGCACGTTTTATAGATAACAAGGACTCGAACATCACCGCTTTTTCATCCAACCAACCATTTTGAGCTGCCGCCATTAGCATGGCATATTCGCCGCTGACCTGGTAGACAAATGTGGGTACATCCAAAGTCGTTTTTACGCGATGGACAATATCTAAATAAGGCATGCCTGGTTTGATCATGACCATATCTGCGCCTTCTTCAATGTCTAAAGCTACTTCACGTATCGCTTCATCACTGTTTGCGGGGTCCATTTGATAGCTGTATTTGTTGCCACCACCTAAAGCGCCTGCTGAACCCACAGCATCTCGAAAAGGCCCATAGAAACTAGATGCATATTTGGCTGAATAAGCAAGAATTCGCGTATTTTTATGGCCTGCAGCTTCTAAACCTTGGCGAATTGCACCAATTCGTCCATCCATCATGTCAGAAGGGGCAACGATTTCTGCACCTACTTCTGCGTGAGAAATCGCTTGTTTGACTAAAACTTCAACCGTTTCATCATTGACAACATAACCATTGTCATCAATTAAACCATCCTGACCGTGGGTAGTAAAAGGATCAAGTGCAACGTCAGTAACAATCCCTAATGCGGGTACATGTTTTTTCAAAGCACGCACTGCCCGTTGAACCAACCCTTCAGGGTTATAGGCTTCTTGCGCATCAATTGATTTTTTTTCAATTGGCACTACTGGAAATAAAGCAATGGCGGGAATACCCAGTTTAACCAGTTCTTCTGCTTCTTTCACTAATTCATCAAGGGTTAAACGATATTGATCTGGCATGGAGGCAATGGGAATCCGTTGTTTTTCACCTTCCATGATAAACAAAGGATAAATTAAGTCATCTACAGTTAAGTGATGTTCACGCATTAAACGTCTTGAAAATTCATCTCGCCGCATACGCCGCATTCGTGTGTGAGGAAATTGATTCATGAGGCATTTTCCTTTTTCGCGTCCTCATTTTTGACTTCATACACTTGTTTGATGGTGGCTACCATATCCCGACGAACTTCTTTTAAACGAGGTCTTTCGCTTTCAGTGAAAGGCAGTGGACGGCAAACTTGCATGGCTTTCAACCCTACTCTGGCAGTCATTAAACCGCTCCCCAACGCTTGTGCGGCTTGCGCAAAAAATACGGATAAAACTGATTTACCCAAACTTTCAGCAATGCCATCTTCAATAATTTCACTGGCACCTGCATAAATAAGATTTTGAATCACCACCGTGCTCAAACTGATAGATCCTAAAATACCGGGTTTACCCCCATATAAATTTGCTATTTCGCGGATCATTTTCAGGTTACGCCACAATGTGAGTAAGGTATCAAGCAAAGCGAACGGACTCAACATCAGCATTAAAGCGGTTTCTTTGGAATTTTTAGTGACAATGCGATAGGCTTGCTGATCAATGTCGCTCATGACTTGTTTGGAAAAAAGTTGACACATTTCTCTGTCGCTGTGCGTATCAACTAAGGTGACATAGAATTGATCAATGCGCGTTCTTATTTGCGGACGGTGTTGGTAGAATTCTGCAAGTTGGTTCAAATAAGGTATGGCTTTACCGTAGTTATTTTCCATAATTAAATGTTGCCCTAGTTGTTGCAAGTCCATCACAGTCCGCAATTTTTGAATATTGCGATAAGAACGGTAGCTTAAAATTAACGTGGCGCTGATGATAGAAGCAATAATCAATGAAAATAAAGTGCCTAAAAATAAACTAGTTTGATACTGTTGGACAACGAACGTGTAAGTGTCAACTACGAATACACCCAATAGTAAAAGCCCTAATGAAGCAACTAACCATAGCCAAGGTGTTAGCCGAAAACCCATATTTGAAGGTGAAATTATTTTTACAGGCGGTGAAGAAATTGCAGTTGATTTTGTATCCCAACAGCCATTTCCATTTGTCATGGTGGATTCGTCATGACATTCTTCCAAAGTAATATTGTCAGGCAAAATAATGGGTGGGTTATAGGTAAGCGTAATGCTGGCCTCTTCTTCAGCAATACTTTCAACTTCATCTAAACTAAAGAAAGTAGGTGTTTTCCATGTTTGCACATTCATTCAAACCATTCTCCAACTGATACTATTTTACCAGTAAAAATTCTAATAGGGCTTTTTGAGAGTGTAGCCGATTTTCTGCTTGTTCCCATACAACGCTTTGTTGACTATCCATGACATCAGCCGTGACTTCTTCCCCGCGATGTGCAGGTAAACAATGCATAAACACTGCATCAGGTTTGGCAAGTGACATCAATAAACTGTTGACTTGATAAGGTTCAAACACTTGTAATCGCTTCTTATGACTATCTTCTTGTCCCATACTTGCCCACACATCCGTATTAACCCAGTCTGCATCTGTCACCGCTTCTGAAGGATCATGAGTAACTTGAATGCGATCACCTGCAGCAGCCAATAATGCTGAATTGGGTTCATACCCTTTGGGCGTTGCGATAATCAGGTTAAAATCAAATTGTTGAGCCGCTAAAATATAGGAATGACAAACATTATTGCCATCACCCACCCAAGCAACTCTTTTGCCTTGAATTTCACCACGTTGTTCAATATAAGTCTGTACGTCTGCAAGCAATTGACAAGGATGACACATGTCAGTCAACGCATTAATCACAGGTGAATTAGAATATTGCGCAAATGTTTCTATGTCCTCGTGAGCATAGGTTCTAATGGCAACACAATCAACCATTCGAGATAATACTCGCGCCGTATCTTCAATCGGTTCACCCCGTCCGAGTTGCGTATCTTTGGGCGATAAAAAAATACTATTGCCTCCAAATTGGGATATTGCTGTTTCAAGCGACACACGTGTACGCGTTGAAGATTTGGTGAATAAAATAGCTAATACTTTATTTTTCAAAGGCTCATAACGTTCGCCTTGTTTAAGGATTGTTTTTAACTCAATTGCACGTTGAATCAATTGGCGAAGTTCTGTTGGTGAAAAATCTTGTAATGTTAAAAAATGACGAGGCGACATTAAATTGTCTCCTTCACTTATAATTATGTTGCTTGTAGAAAATGTTGGACTAGTTGACTTATTTTATCAATCACTTCATCAACTTGTTCATCAGTCAAAATAAAGGGCGGGAGTAAACGAATGACATTCCCTGCTGTCACATTAATCAATAAACTTTTTGCCAAGGCTTGTTGTACCAACTCACCACAAGGTTTATCTAATTCGATGCCAATAAGTAAACCCTTGGTTCTCACAGCTTTGACGCCTGCTATGTTTAATTTCTGACTAAAACCTTCAGTAAATCGTTGCGAAAGTTGATTTACCCGAGAAATTAGATCATTTTTCTCAATGGTTTCTAAGACTGTAAGTGCCACTCGGCAGGCAAAGGGGTTACCACCAAAAGTAGAACCATGCGTACCAGGCTGAAAAATGCTGGCCACCTTACCTCTCGCTAAACACGCACCAACAGGAATACCATTACCTAGACCCTTAGCCAAAGAAAGCACATCTGGCAATATGTTATCATGTTGATAAGCAAACCATTTGCCTGTACGACCAATGCCCGTTTGAATTTCATCTAACATCAATAACCAATTATGTTTATCGCATAATTTACGCAATTTCGTAAGATAACTGGCATCAGGAATTTGGATGCCGCCTTCACCTTGAAGTGGTTCAACCAAAACGGCCACGACTTCTGAATGCTGTAAAGCGACATTTTCAATGGCTTGTAAGTCATTATAAGGTACGCGAATGAAACCAGGCATTAGAGGTTCAAACCCTTGGCGTACTTTAGGATTGCCTGTTGCTGTCAATGTTGCTAACGTTCTACCATGAAAAGCCCCTTCAACAACAATCACTGTTGGTACATCAATTTTAAGATGGCGACCATATAAACGGGCAATTTTTAAAGCAGCTTCATTAGCTTCAGCACCAGAATTGCAAAAAAAGACCGTTTCCATGCCTGAAATCTGGATTAGCTTATCAGCTAAGGTTTGTTGATAAGCAATGCCATACAAATTTGATGTATGTAACAATGTTTGTGCTTGGTCACAGATTGCTTCAGTAATGGCAGGATGGGTGTGACCTAGGCCACACACTGCAATGCCACTGAGAGCATCCAAATAACGGTTCCCCTCTGCATCCCACAACCAAGCGCCTTCACCTTTGGTAAACGTGACGGGTAATCGGGTGTAATTAGGCATTAACGTCTCTAACATCTTAGGCTTCCTAAAAATGAAAAAGCAGTCTTGTCGACTGCTAATATCCAATCTTTTATTTTATCTGTCTATTGCAAGATAAGCAATATCCAAATCAATAAGTTGGGGAAGAAATTTTATGAAAAGCGGCTTTATCTATAGAACCCATTTGAAGTCATTTAAGAAATAGAGTAAAACAAAAGGCCGTGTTCAACAATATAGTGAATACATGCCTAATTCAAGCAACCTAAGTGATAAAGAGTGCTTGCAGGTCGAGTTTTGCAAACTCGATCCGGATGTTTTGGACTAGTTCACAAAATCATGAAACTTTATCTCAATAACTGCTGTTTTAATCGCCCTTTTGACAACTAAGCCCATCTGCTGAATTCAAAGCAAAGCTCAGAGTCCCTCGTCAGAACGCTTTGAGTGGTGATGCAGAAGGGCGCACTGCGCCATTTCAAAGCATGAAAAGGAGGACAAAGGTTGAAAGTATTTTTTGGCAAACTATTAACGTGTTATCACATAAGTAAAATCAACGCCTTTATCTTGTTGACCTATACGACTTTCCACGCCTAATTTGTTGGTTAAATCATAGCGAATACTAAATTCGTTACTGTTATCAAACAAGCTGACACCATAACTGACATACAATTTAGGTATGAGATAAGTGCCAATACTGACGCTTTCATTACCACTGCCCAGCGATGTACCAGTAATGATGTAAGACAAAATTTGGCTGTCTTCAAGCATAGGCTCTGAAAATAAGGTTAATTCCATTTCATTTACTGCACCTGTAATTTGTACACCTGCTTTTTTCATGTTTTCCACTGGATTTTTAATATAACGTACAGCTTGAATATCCAATTCTGGATTAGTCATCAAATTGCCCGTAAAAACCACTCGCCCCTGGTCGACTTCTAAATCCTGTCCATAAGCTTTATATGTTCCATCAACAATTAATATTTCACCGTCTGCAATAGGCATAGTTTGTTTGGGTAACATTTTTAGTAATAATTTACCCTCCAAACGACTTTGAAAGCCTTCTATTATTACTCGAATATTTTTACCCAAAATTAAATTGAGATTTGCTTGAATATTCATTGGTGACACTGATTTTTCTGATTTTATCGGTTGATTTTCATCAATGATGATCACATCTTCTGAAACTTTAACCACCTCACCGCTTCCCGTACCTATAACTAAATGTGGTGTGATTTTAGCACTGGAAATAGTTAACTTACCTGTTATATCAATTAGTTGTGGTGATGCTTGAATCTTTACATTGGGCGAGGCAACTGCAAAAATGTCTGGTGTATTCATCACTGTCATCTTCTCACCAACAAGATGCAAATCTGCTTTCCAGTTAACCATATCATTTAAATCTGCAGCACCTTGTAAAGCAAGCTTGCCTTCACCAGAGCTTAAACCCGCTTGAATCTCAAACTGATTCATACTTGAATTACGAATTTCGGCAGTTAAATCTCGAATTTCTAAACCTACCAATGGTACATCCATATTGCCATTTTTTAAGGCCAATTGACCCTTGATTTTAGGTTGATTCAATGTACCTGAAAACGTTATTTGGCTATTCAAGACACCTTGCACATTTTGCACTTGAGATACGAAAGTCGGCAAAATGCGTAAATCATCAGAATGTAGCACCAGCTCACCTTCAAGTGGTTGTTGTATATCAAAATTAGTTGCATCAAATTGTGGTAAATTGAGCTTGCCCTGTAAATTTGTGCTCTCTAATACATCCACGGCTAATTGAGAATTTAATCCTTGTGAGTTGATTTGAGTCTGTAATGCTACATTTCGGTATTTAAACGCCTGCCATGTTTTGTCTGCCATTTTTTGACGAATTTCACCTGGGGTCATTTGCAACTCTGCATCGGCGGTTAATTTACCTGAGCTAGATAACGTTGCATTAATTTTTGCATCCACATCGCCAGTGATTTTAGTGTTTTCTGGCAAAGGTAATAAGGCAAGCGACAGTGCCTCAATCACTGCTTGCAATTCACTACCAGATTGTTTGTTCCAAACAGCATTTAAGCAAATTTGACCTGATTTTGAAGTCATTAGACAACTGTCTGTTAATGTTGCTTTTTCGGTTGATAAGTTTAGTGATGCTGGTTGATTTAATCGCCAATTGCGAAATTTTTGAGTGTTAATATTCAAACGTTGCAATTGACCTTGCCAGGATTGCTGATCCAAATTAAGTCCACCCACTAATTGTAAATCTAAATTTTCACTGGCAGTAGCAAGTTTGGCATCAAAGTTGTGTTTTTTGACAGTACCCGTTACCTGGATAGAAGCGTGTTTGACTAAGACTTTATTTGCTTGCTTAATTTCAGTCATTTTTAAGTCAATATTTTTAATTTTTCCAGTTTTAAGATTAATATGGGTATTTAACAGCAATTTTTTTAATTGATTATCTGCAAATTGGAGTCGTTTACCTTCTAATTTTGCGATAATTGTGGGGGTCTGCAAGGTTCCTTTAATTAACCCTTTTCCCTGAAGGCTACCTTTTAGTTGAGGCAATAATTGGGATAATGCTGGCCCACTCACTTCCCACTGTAAATCAACCATTTTATCTAACGTGCCTTCTGCATTAATCTTATTTTTACCTGATTGAAATATTAGATTTTTTAACTCATAACGATCGCCTGTAATTTTGGCCTGAGTTTGCAAATTAAGTGGATAATGACGTAATTTACCTTTAACGTGTTGAATATTCACATTTGCGTTTAATTTATTGTCAGCTTGTATTTTTCCATCAGTTTGGATAGCTAAATTCAAACGGCCAGGCATTTCCTGCCATTGTTTGCCAGGATTCAATTTTTTTCCTGCCAGATCAAATTGCCAGGTAATTTGTGGTTGCCAACTGACTTTACCCGTTAATTGCAAATCACCCTCCAACAATTGACCTTTTAAATTTGCTAAATTAAAGGATTTAGTATCACCATCACCTTTGAGTTGCCAATTTCCTTTGGGAATATTTTTGCCCTCTAAAATTGTTTTCAGAGCTATTGTGTATTTATCCAGCGTACCCTCAACTGTGGTTTGCCCTTTTGGACTGTAAACTTGTTTTTCTTTACCTAATAGGGGATACACTAAATTTTCCCAGTTCAGCAATGCTTTAAATTGTATTGGTTGATCGGGTGTCAATGAACTTTTAGCTTGCACTGTCAATTGGGTACCAATTTTTGGAATCTTTAAAGCTAATTGGGAAATGGTTAAATGATTATTCTTGAATTCAGCTTTCAATTGGCTATTTAATGCTAATTTTTTATCCCATTCAGGTAAAAATTGTGTTAAAACAAGTTTATTTGCATTTAACTGTAAATTAGCCTGCAAATCTGGTTGCCAGCTCACTTTGCCAGTTGCTTGCACTAAGCCTGATAACAAATTTCCTTGTAGTTTTTGTAAATTAAAAGCTTGTAAATTCCCATTCCCTTTAAGTTGCCACTGACTTTTTGGAATATTTTTGCCAGAAAGCCCTGTTTTTAATGAAAGTTGATAATTTTTTAGATTTCCAGCAGTTTGTAGTTGTCCTGAGTTAATTTGTACTAATTGAGTTTTTTTATCAAAAGGGTAGTTAAATGCTTGCCAATCCAATTGAGCCTGCCAGCTTAATTTGTTCAATACATTATTGACTTGCGTTTGCAATTGGCTAGTGACAGGTTGAATAAGTTGATGTTTAATAATTAATTGCTTCAAATCACCTTGAATTTGAGCTTTGCCTAACAAGGGTAATTTGGGGTCAAGTAAAGTGGCTGACCAATCAAGTATTAATTCGACAGGATGAGGGGCAATGAATCCAAGTTCAGCTTTGGCTTTTAGATGAATGTCAAATAATGGTGCGTCAATCTGCAATTTTCGGATTAACAAATTATCTATAACAGAAGCTTGTAAAATTACTCGTTCAACCACAATAGGATCAGCGTTCGGCTGTATCAAAGTAAAATCGTGAATTTGCGCATCATCCAATACTATTTTTATGGGTAATTTGATGTTAGGCAATTCTATGGGTTGGGTTTCTTCAGATGTTTCTGTGGATGACGTTGAAGGAGGTAATTTGATCTTTATTTGATTAAGATAAAATTGGGAAATATGCAAGGTTGAATTAAATAATGCACTGACTTCCCAATAAAACTTGAATTCGTTAACAGTAATTTGTGTATCTTGTGTTTTATAAACTAAATTTTGAATATGTAGATTTTCTATTAAACGACCCTCCACTTTTTCAATACTCAGTTGTGGTAACCAATATTGCGCTTGGGTTGAGATTAATTTAAGTCCAATTTCTGTGCTGATTAAAAATAATAAAATACTTGTCAATAGTAAAATTAACAAGAAACAGCTCAAAACTAAATGTTTCAGCCATATTTTCATGCGTATACAAAATAACTTAAGTAACTTTTATTAACATGGAACATATTATACACTGACATAAATTGAAGATTGATATGGAAAAATCTCAGGCAAGATGGATTGAAGTATTATTATTGAATATTGGAACTTTACTCTAATTTACAATTTGGATAATAATTTAAATCTTATAAGGATTTTCCCAAATTTTATGCGATTTTTCATAAATTAGGCTGTGGCTTAGTTTGATAGATTTACTAATCTTAAGCGGGTCAATTTTTGCCACAAGCTCATTAATAAACAGCTCAAATTTCTGAATAACTTTTGCAGTTTGTAAAGTCAATTCGTGAACATTATGATTGCCCGTATTAAGTATACATTTTACGCGACTTTCTAGCTTACCACTATCGAAAATCTGTAGATAAAATCGGGTACTTGAAAGCACAACCTTGACACTGTCCCGCATTTCCTGAATTTTGTGTAAAATGTCTAACGTACTCATTGCTAGAAATAATACTCGTAGTTCATCTGGTAACCGCTGATTTGCAGGTACATCATGAATATCTTCTTCCTCATCCAAAGCTTCTGTCACCAACATTTCTGAAATATTTAATACCAGTAACAATTTATCATTGAGTAAACCAATTAATTTATCACTAACATCGTTAAAATGTTCAAAATGTAGACGTTGATCATAGGTTTCAACATCAATTTGATGTTTTTGCAAAACTATTTTTATATTAGTTAAAGAGGGTTCAGTGACATTTATTTTTAATGCCTTTGTAATTTCAAGTAATAAGGGATCACGTTCATGATCTTCTTCAATATCTTTAGTTTTAAGTAAGGCTTTAATGACAGGAATGATGTCATTTAATCTATCCACATCTCTTGTTATTTGTGTGATATTTATCACAATTTTATTAATATTTTTGGAAATCTCATGTAAAAGTTTAATTTGTAGTGTGACAGGTTTACCTTGAATATAGCTTTTTATTGCGGTATTTTTATTATTTAGTAATTGCATTAATTGATTAAGTAATTTGGTATTGAGCTTATTTTTAAAGTGAACTTCAAAAATTCGGCCTGCCGCCATGTCAATGGTTTTTTTGATTTCTAATAGTTCTAATGATTCTTCATAAACCCGGGTATATTTCTTCATTTTTAGAAATTCACTGACTTTATCCTCCAACGTACTTGAAATTCTAATAAAATGGTTATGTAACGCTTTATGTGCAGAGCTATTGCGGGCTATAGGCTTGGTAATTTTAAGTTTTTTGTTTGGCATGTGTGATAAGAAAGAGGAATAAGGTGATATGAAAAATGCATTGTTTTTGAATAATATGCGATAACAATGCCAATCAACTACTTGAAAAAGGATGTTTAATCGTATTTACGTTAACGTATTATTATTCTATAGTAAATATTTACGAGATTCACTATTATGAAGCTTTTGCTTAGATGAAAAAGCTAGTCTATTTAATGTTTTAAGATATTTTTTTAATTGATAGTTATCATGTGCTTAGTTTTTGGTAGGCGCTATAAACCTATACATAGAGTTTTCCTTGATTATCAGTGAGAATATAAACTCATTAGAATGAGGAGAATAAGAATAGATAATGTAGTGGGTATAAAAGCTGATGCCACTACATTCAGAAGTCATCAAAGCGCTATAAAAAATTATGTTTTTTGAGGTAATTCATTGTATTTTTACAGCCTCTTTGTGAGTAGGTAAACCTGGTAAGCTTAGATTTACCAGGTTTTTATGAGTGTAAATTGCTGTTTATGTCAAGCTATTAACATGTTAAGGTTATTCTTCTTCAAAAAGATCATCATCAAGTATCTCCATATCATCATCAGCAAATAAGGCTTCCACATCCTCTGCCTTGCCAATTGAGGGATTACCATCATTTACTAAATAATCCCGTCTTTGTAAATAAGCTTCTCGATAATAATTATATTTATCTATGGCTGCGTCATTTAGTACACCTTCAAGCCCTAACAAACCAGCACGTTTATCAATAATATCAATACCTTTAGTACTTCTTACCGCTCTATTTGCTGATGTATTGCCTGAAATACGCGTGTAGTAACTAATTGGGTCTAAAAAAATATCAGCGCTTAGTCCAATCGTATCCCTCATCGTACTAGGACCAACGAAAGGTAAAACAAAATAGGGACCATTATTCAAACCCCAATAGCCTAATGTTTGGCCAAAATCTTCATTATGCTTAGGTAAACCAATGCCAGTTGCAACATCAACGAAACCTAGTAAACCAACGGTGGTGTTAACAAGTAAACGCCCTGAATCTGAAGCGGCTTGTCGCAATTTAAACTGCAATAAATCATTGGCAATCACAATTACATCACCAAGGTTACTAAAAAAGTTAGAAATACCTTTATTGACAGGTTCAGGCGTAATTGCTTTATAGGTGATTGCAACCGGTTTGAGTATCGCTTTATCAAGGTTATCATTAAACAAAAACATTTTACGGTTTAATGGCTCAAAGGGATCCCCAGGGTGAGATGGCGTTGTGGAGCACCCTGAAATTACGCTTAAACTAATTATAACAAGCGTTAATTTAAATATATCGAAAAGCATACTACCTCAACCTTTTTATACTAAGAGTTTTAAACAGATATTAAATATCATAAGCATAGATCATTCCTGTTTGGAATACCAGTGAGTTTTAATCTATTGTGGTTACTCTATTTGTAGATTAAATAATTTACAAAATTTTGGTAGCTTTGTACAGAACATGGGCTAAATACGCCATACTTATGACCGACAATTAAATATTGTTCCTAAGAACCTGTTTAAAGTCTTTGAAAAAGTTTAAAAGTTGTTAGATAATGGTGGAATGAGAAAAACATACCCAAGCGATATAAGTCGTAAGCAGTTTGAGCAAATCCAACCCCTTCTGGAAAGAGCCCGCAAACGCACTAGTCCAAGGAAAGTGGAGCTTTATGAAATCTTTTGTGCAGTATTGTACGTACTCAAAAGTGGTTGTCAGTGGAGAATGCTACCAGAAGGTTTTCCTAAATAGACCTCTTGCAAAATAAGTTGTTAAGAATTAAATAATTAATGTGTTGTATATAGCAGCAATAAGGTTGAAGCGAAGCGCAAAACGTTTACGACGGTTTCGGTAACGAAAGGCAAGCATTTTGAAGATTTTAAGTGCCCGTATAACGTGTTCGACAATAATACGGACTTTTGCGAGTTGTCGGTTAACTAACTTTTGCTCTTCGGTCAAAGGATAATGATACTGAGTTCTATACTCTCTGAAATACGTGAGTGTCATGCATAGTTGTTCTTCATAACTTAGCTTAGGTGTGTTACCCAGTCTGGTTCGAGACCTACACATTCACCATCTCTTCAAATAGTTCTTTACTTACTCCTAAATAGCGTTTAAACCTTTCATTTGATAAAATTTTCAGTTTTTCGTAATTCATATTGTTTTCTTATGGACTTGTTTAGTTTCTATAACCACTAGTTTAACTTTTCTCCCCATTTTTTCAATACCTTATCTCGCAATAAGTCTAATGGCAACTGGTGTATTACTACTGGAGGATTTGGAGTAAAACTAATGATGAAGGTAAACCAAGTTTACTGGAACAACTCTTAAAAAAAACAGGTTAGCGTGGTCCGAAAGAACCTTGGACGCAATGCCACTCCAAGTATGTTGATAGTTGACTCACAGAGTGTAAAGAATGTTGATTGTGCTGAGAAAAAAGGTG
>JADGDF010000229.1 GCA_016745055.1 Thiotrichaceae bacterium
TTCTTCGTGTGTCAGTTCGTCATTGCTTGCCAGAAATATATTATAAACCAATTACCTAAAAAATCTGTATTTAACGACTTTTCAATGGCGATGACTATACTTAAAATTGTGAAATGCTCTTCTGCTTGTTGTACTATAATTCTTAATTCAAAATTATTTTTTGACACATGTGCTAGTTGATGTCTAATCCAACATATTTTAGTAATATACTGACTATGTTTATTCTTTTTTGTTAGCGTTAATTCAGAATTTTTAACTATAAAATTATTAACATCTATTCGATTTGCTTCTTCCTTATTCAATATAATACCTAAAACGTCTTTTAATAAACTATGAAACACTATGCATTTGGAAATAATATCTAATTTTTCATTTTGATAAATAGAACGGAAAGTAACATAGTAGAAGTCGCTTTCAATATTAAAAAATTCTTCCATTTTTTTAGGTAATGCTTTTAAAGTACTTTTTTCTATGAGAGGTGCAGTAATTAACTCATAACTAAATAATTTACCACATTTTATTAATATTTTTAATTCAGGAATATTTGTGACGGGAGAAGACAAATTTTTTCCTAAGAACAAGTTTTCCCCTGGTATGACTGGGAAATAAATAGCAAGAAAGTCTAAAATGGAATTGACCACTTGATTTATTTTATCTAAAGCAGGCTTTCTTTTTAAGTGAAGAATTACGTCAGTAATAGTTGCACCAGAATTCCAAGGTTTTATTTTTTTTTCATAAAATTCAGAATAAGAATTTACATCGTCTGGAAGCAGTCCAAGGAGTTCTTCTTTTGTACAAGTATCAAAGCCTTTAGACAAATAGAAAGTAATCCACACAGGAGAAGTAGAATTGTCCTCATCCCTTTCTCCAATTTCTATAGCTATCCTACCTATAAATTTTTCAGGGTGAAATATTTCAATATTTTTAAAGTCTTCTTCTCTATCTAAATTACTTTTGGGAATTTCGTATTTAATCCAGTACATTGAGGTATAGTTCCAATGAAATTGCTATAATGTTGTAATATTATAGTGTTGTTTTTGTGTTATAAAAACTTAAAAATGTTGTATTTAATAAATTAGAAGAAAATGTTATGAACAAAACAAAAGAAGATACTGGTGATTACCCTGAAGTATTTTTTGATCATGTTCTAATAGAGCTTTCAAAAAATCGCAAAGACCCTTGCGAAATTATTCGCGAGCTAATTGCTAATTCCTATGATGCCGAAGCGTCCAAAATTGAAATTTATCCATTGCTACAATATGACGGTTTCATTTTTTTCGATAATGGAGAAGGCGTGAGTGAAACAAGAAAAGTGAATGACATTACGCCTTACAAAGCATTTTTTAGCATTGGTAAAAGTACAAAAGTATTTGGAAACTCAATTGGGTATAAATGCCAGGGTTCAAAACTTTGTTTTGCATCAAATAAGTTTACTATGATTACCCGTTGTCAAAAAGAAAAGCACTGGCGTTCAGTTTCAATTGATAATCCAAAAGATAATCTAGGAAAATTTGACTTAGCTTCCAGAAATGAAGACGATAATCCCTGGACTACGATAACTAAATTATTTTCAAAGCCAGATACACATACTCAATCTATCTTGGAGCAGTTAGATGATAATTTTTTTGAAACCAATTTTACTCAAGGGACATTAATTATCTTACAGGGTGTAGATATTGAAAATTTTCCTTATTATTACGGAACGGATGGACATAATTATGAAAATGTGAGTAATGATAAAAAGAAAACAATGGAAGCTTATGAATTATCCTATCTAAGAAACTATATCCGGTTTAATACAAAACATGGTGATGTCAGGGTTCTTCATCCAAGTAAAACAGGATTTTCTGCCAGTCAGGCAAATAATTTCAAACGTTCTCCCGGTTACAATGAGAAATGCAGTTTGTCCCTTTGGATCAAAGGAGAATTAAAAGAAATTGAGCCAGGCTATCCTTATTTAGCAAAACCTGATGCCCAAGATTTACTATTAATCAAATCACCTTCACATGTATCAAGGCTTAGTGATGGTAATTTCTATTATAGAGCAGCAAGATCATTTGAATTAAATGGCTATACTTATCATGTTATTTTAGCTGTAGACGGCTATCGTAGAACGCGTGACAATTATCAAGAATTAAATAGACAAGGTCATAAAGGAGCTCGTTCAGGTATAAAATTGACCAACCAAAGAGGCATTTTTATTTGTGCACAAGGTATTAAAATTTGCCCTTACAATGAATTATTTGAATATAACGGATTAAAAAAGTATGGTGTATTAGCGACGACTAAAGGACAACAACACTATGTGTTGATGCTTGATGGAAATTTTGAATTGGTTACAGATAGAAATGCCTTAAGTGAATCAGCACTTAAAGTACTTAAGAGTAATGCATTTATCGAAAGAATTGAAAATTTTTTACAAGAGCACAGTAGAAATCCTGTTTTTGGTGAACTGATTAACAGGCTCAATGGAGAGAGAGAAGAAGTTGATCGAGATAGCTATATTGATGCGCTTAATAAGAACAAAGAAAAAGTACAGTATCGTACCCGTTTTAAGGTGACAAATATTGGACAGTTGCAAGATTTATGGCTACTGGCCCCTGGTGAAGGAGAAGAAAATTGGGTGGGTGCATTGTATACACTATTTTCTCATCTAGTACCTTGTGATTCCCCTTATGCTAAATTTTGGTTACGTCCACGCACTTTTTCTGGCGGTGCTGGTTTAGATAGTATCGCAGTTTCTCTGAGTGAAAATGGATTTAGTGCTGACATTCATAAGGGACTTGAGTATAAATATTACTTTTCTTATAAAGACGAATTTAATCATTTATTAACTGTGACAGACCAAATTGTAAGTTGGGAACTTGATTTCCCTGAAAATAATAAAAATGTCCAGGATGCCTATAATTACTATGGAAAGACGCTGAATGTAAAGGAATTAGAAGGAATTGGCTATAAAGTAACTAAAATACAGACGCTTGAAGGTGATCTGTACAATGGCGAAATAGCTGTTATCAGTTTGAAAGAATTATTGAATAAAACTTTTGAAATAGAGTGGGAAACTCCTCCTCCAAAACCAGAAAAAACCTCCCGCAGAAGGAAAAAAAGTAGCCCGTAGTTGGGATAAATTTGTTATTTGCTGGCAGGCACTACCAAGTAGAACTTCTCTATAGGGGGTCGAGTAGCCCCAAGGCACTTCCCCTTGAGGCTCTCACAGAACCGAACGTGAAACTCTCGCTTCATTCGGCTCTTATCTCTCGCTCCCACGTGGAAATGCCTACCTTGACGTTCCAAGCGTCAAATCTTTTAATGTCCATCAGGAGCGGTGGAGCAAGAGAATTTGTGAAAATGAACAATTAGCACATTTTAAATGGAGGGTTGCACGGTAAACCTAAACCCTAACGCTTTTACAACTTTAGCTACAGTTGTAAAGCTGGGATTTCCATCTGGTGATAATGCTTTGTAAAGTCCTTCTCGTGTAAGACCTGTATCCCTGGCAAGCTGGCTCATATTCCTCGCACGGGCAATAACGCCTAACGCATGAACAATAAATGTAGGATCATCGCTTGCTTCTTCAAGGCAAGATTCAAGGTATAATTGTATGTCTTCTTCGGTTTTAAGATGTTCAGCTGAATCCCAGCGAGTTGTGTTAATGGTCATTGTCTAATCCTCAAGCTGTTTAGCAATTTGTTTGGCTTGTTTAATATCTGATGCTTGAGTGCTTTTATCGCCACCAGACAATAGTATGACAACAACAGAGCCTTTTTGAATAAAATACACTCTATAGCTTTTGCCATAAAATATGCGTAATTCGCTGACACCTTCTCCTACTGGAGCAATGTCACCAAAATGTCCCATTTCTAGTCTATCAATACGAGCTTATATTCGTGCTTTGGCTCGGCGGTCTTTTAAGCTCTCAAACCATTTGCTAAATATCTCTGTTGTTTGAACTTCAATCATCTGTTAACTGTAGTTAACAAAATAGAAGTTGTCAACTAAAGCAGAATTTAATAACAGCTAGAAATTATTTTAGGCATGAGATAAATTCCGTTCAATATCTTCTACAGCATAGTTGAATACAGAAACATTGTACTTTCCTAGCAATTCCATATTAACTTTCCTTGTTCATATAATTTTGTCTCGCTCCCAAGCTCTGTTTGGGAGTGTATGCAGGGAAGCTCTGCTTCCAGACTCGCAAATTAACTCATGAATAATGTACTTAAGGAAAAAATATGCCAGAAATAGCAAAATTTTACGGCATTATTATTAAACTATTTTTTGGGGATCATCCACCTCCACATTTTCATACAATGTACGGTGAATACAATGCTGTTTTTAATATTGAAACATTGGAAATGATTGAAGGGGATTTCCCAAGTCGTGCAACAAAAATGGTTCTTGAGTGAGGCACGTTACATCAACAAGAACTGCTTGAAATGTGGAATACTCAAGATTTTCATAAATTACCGCCACTGAGATAATTGAGATGCAATATCCTAAGATTAAATCGGCATTAGCTATTGATGATCACACCCTATTAGTTGAATTTTCCAATGCTGAAAAACGAACATATGACATTAGAAAGTTACTGACAAGAGAAATGTTTTTTCCTCTTAAAAATCCTGGTTTTTTTAAGAACTTCAAAATAGATTCGACTGGGTGTGGTATTGTTTGGAATGAAGATATTGAAAGCGAGTATGAAATTTGGCGTTATGGAAAAGCTTAACTCGGTGGATTTCGCTATTGTTCTACCCCATAGGCATCAATTTAAGAAATTCCTTGTCTGATTGGATTCAAACTGGTTAATATTTAGAGTAACAATAACGGATGAATCGAATGCCTGT
>JADGDF010000230.1 GCA_016745055.1 Thiotrichaceae bacterium
GTCGCAGGTTTGTTACGGGTTGTACAAGGTTCAAGTTTGTTTTGCCAGCGAAAAAGCGTTCTGATTGGAATATCAAAACGCTCACCGGTTTCTTGGAAAGTCAGATTGTACTTGTCTTTGGTGGCAAATACTTTTTCACGAAATTTAAGTGGGTAAGTCATGTATATATTATGACATATTATTACACATCAGCTATAGCAACACTTGAACAATTTCCACCAACTGCTGATTTAATTCTTCTTTTGATAACAATTGCTGCTTCTGTTCTGTTAACTGTTGCTCATGATTTGCTAAAATTGTTTGCACTACTTTTTCTGGCACAACATCATGACTACTACCAAAAAAGGGAACAATACCCAATAAAATACCAAAGAAAGTACCAATGATGGTGGCTATACTAACCACAAAAATACCTTGTTTGGTCGTAAAAAAATCTTTCAGTTTATTTAACATAATCTTCTCTACTATGTAATTTGACGGAACCCTGCATTTTTAGGTAAACGAGTTTTAGAGAATTTCATCCCCGGTTTGTGTCACGCAAGCGTGCCATCAACACTTCTAAGGCTAATGAGATGACTTCTTAATGTCTCATTAAAATGACTTTTTATCATAATATTCAAGATGCTACAATTTAGCAGGATTTTACCATTACCAAGGTATTTTAGAGAACATTTAGCCCGTAGATTGGGCTGAACAACGTGAAGCCCAACAAAATAATACTTACCTTATTCCAATTGCTGGGCTTTCTAATGTCAGCCAAACCTACTAGCTTGCTCAGCAACAGCTATCCCCTGTTGAATCAGCCAGCTATTATAAGTAATATATAAATACTCATAAATTATTAGTATACTTGGTATATCCAGATATGAATAATAAGATTATTAGAATGATATTCAGCTGGAAAAATATCAACAGATACGCTTGATTGTCAAATTATAAGGGAGTACAGTACGGATATACATATCTATTTAGCTACTAGATGAGTGGACTTCGCTTGCATTGAGTTGCTTAATATTAATTAAGTTTTAGAATCTAAACGCTTTTGAATTTAGATATGTTGAACTTTACTCCAAACCATCCAAATCTAACATTTGGGATTCTCGCATACCATAATACCCCCAGCTCACTAAGCAATTAGTTTTTTGTTCTCCCCATTTTTTAACTCATCAAAAAAATGTTACGCAAAATGTATTTAAACTATTGTATAGTTTAAAGATGCCTCAATAAATAGAACGTATAATTTACTAATTTATTTAGATAATTTTATCCCATTGCTGACGTTGCACCTATGTTATAAACTTATACAAAGTTTTGAATAGTTTTTAAGCTTATTTAATTTTGTCTTATACTAATAATTTTGTAGTCAACAACAGGGGGAGAAATAAAATATGTTAAAACGTATTATCCTGTTATTGAGTTTATGGGGATGGACATTTGTAAGTATTGCTGGGGAAACAGGACATTATTTATATGGTTCTAAAGGTATTCGTGGCGCGTCTTTACCACTAACTGGCTCTCATTGGTATTCCTACAATCATCTTTATCACGCTAATGAATTCACTGATAGAAAAGGAGAAATTCTCCCTGGAGATTTCAAACTTAACCAATTTACTTCTAACAACCAATTTTTGTGGATTTCTAAGAAAAAAATACTACAAGGTAATTATGGTGCATCAATCAGTGTACCATTAACCTTAAAACACCTAACCACAATTTCAGGCCTGGAAGACGAGCAAGTCCATATGGGTGATGTGTTGGTCGAGCCTTTTATTTTAGGCTGGCATAAAAATAAATTTGAAACAATGTTTAGCTTTGGTTTTTATACACCCACTGGACAGTGGGATATAGATAAGCCTGCATTACCAGGTAAAAATTTTTGGACAACTAAGCTTTCTGCTGGTAGTACGGTTTATTTTGACGATTTAAAAACTTGGTCGGGTTCTGTCTTGGGACATTATGAAATGCATAGTAATAAACAGGAATTAGACATTAAGCCAGGCAACGATTTTAGTTTAGAATGGGGTGTTGGCAAAATACTCCAAGGCGGTTGGGAAGTGGGATTGGCGGGTTATTGGCATTGGCAAGTAACGGATGACACTGGTGAGGATGTTTATTGGGATAAAGATGTTCATGACCAAGTATTTGGCGTTGGCCCCGAAATTAATACCTTTTTGCCTTTAGGCAATATGTTTGTTTCTATGAAGAGTTTATGGGAATTTGATGCCAAAGATCGTAGTTCTGGTCATGTCATTAGTGTAACTTTGACAAAGTTCTTGCAATAATCAGCCAGCTAGAAAAGTAGCATTTTAAGTAAATATCTAAATTTAATGATTTGGATTCCAAAATAATTTTGGTAGATTGCACTTGCTTTAGCTGTGATAACTATCCAATTGAAAAAGGAGGGCGATATGCAAGCCATTAGACCACCTGCTGTTGCGGGTATGTTCTATCCTAACGATGAATCAGCACTGCAAACATTGGTCAACAGCTTTTTAAAAGCAATTCCCCCTTCAAATAATAATGAAGCTCCTAAGGCAATTATTGCGCCACACGCAGGTTATATATATTCAGGCGCTATTGCGGCCAATGTATATGCACAATTGCAGCCGGTCAGCCAGCGAATAAAACAAGTTATGTTACTTGGTCCTTCTCATCGTGAACCTTTGCAAGGATTAGCAACCAGCAGTGCAACCTATTTTTCAACGCCTTTGGGCAATGTCGCACTCAATAAAACATTAATAGAAAAAGTACAGCAGTTTTCCCAAGTGACATTATTTGATAAAGCTCATGCCGCAGAACATAGTTTAGAAGTCCAATTACCTTTTTTACAAACAATATTCAATGATTTTAAACTCGTGCCTTTAGTGGTTGGTAATGCTACCTCACTACAAGTTTGCGAAATATTAAACAGCTTGTGGGAAGAGAAAGAGACTTTAATTGTTGTGAGTTCAGATTTAAGCCATTATTTAGACTATGAAACAGCATGTCAAATGGATAAACGCACTTCGCAAGCCATTGAAGACTTAAATCCCAAAGATATTCATTATGAACATGCCTGTGGATGTAACCCAATCAACGGCTTGTTATCATTGGCTAAACAAAAAGGGTGGCAAGCAAAAACCATTGATTTACGCAATTCAGGCGATACAGCAGGTAGCAAGGATCGCGTTGTGGGGTATGGTGCTTATGTCTTTCACTAAAGCACAACAAGGTATTTTACTCAATATTGCCTATTCATCGATTGCACACGGATTGCAACACGGTAAAGCACTTCCTATTGTTGTACAAGACTATCAGCCTGCACTACAAGTCACTCGAGCCACTTTTGTGACCTTAAATTTAAATAAGCAATTACGCGGTTGTATTGGGACGTTGACTGCCATATTACCTTTAGTTGTTGATGTTGCCCAACGCGCTTATGGTGCAGCTTTTTCAGATTATCGTTTTTCCTCGTTGCAGGCCAATGAATTTCCAAAATTGAATATTCATATTTCAGTATTAAGTGAACCAGAATCTATACAATTTTCCTCAGAAAATGATTTATTTGAACAGTTGCGACCCAATATTGACGGATTAATTTTGGTGGATGGCCAACATAAAAGTACCTTTTTACCAGCAGTTTGGGAATCATTAAATCAACCTCAAGAATTTGTCCAGCAACTCAAACGTAAAGCAGGCTTACCTACAAATTATTGGTCAAATACAATGGAAGTCTATCGTTATATCACGGAGTCTTTTGGTGCAAGTGCGTGTGAAACTGTGATGGATAAGATAAATACGTAAGTATGAAGTGCCTCACTTTCTTCTCTTACTGAATCTTCTGTGAGTATTGTTTTATTTGAGTATATAAAGGATGTTGGCTTTCCTTTAATAATAATTTTAGAAGGGCTTTGGCTTTTTCAGTACGTTGAAATCGATCATGCAAAATGCGCGCAGTGAGAAAGCAGATTTCAACGCGATCCTGATGTTCTGGGTAACGTTTAGCAAAATCTTTATTACTAGGGCTAGTTGATATTCACCGTAGGTATGAGCGAGTTTTGCAAGACGTAGTATGTGTTCACTGATTAATTCTGGAGGAGAAAATTTGGAACTTCTTTGCCAACAAAGCCAATAAACTCTAAATGCTTCGGTAAAGATATGCTGATCTAGTAATAAGCTTAAATATCGTCGACCTTGGACAAGAACGACTTGTTCCTCTTCCCAAAATAAAATGCGATAAAACAAATCTTTTTGTATTTCTAAATTATTATTATATTTAGCAGTTTGTTTATACAAAACGTCAATAGCTGCTTGATATTGCAGTGCCATGGTTAAACGATAAATTTCCTGAACAATGTCAGAAACTTTAAACTGAATTAGCTTAAGTTGTTCGGCTTGTTCACGTTCAGGAGAGACAAAAGCTTCTAAGCCTAACTCATGGCGTTTATGATAAATAACAAAGCCTGTTAAATGGAAAGTTAAAAAATATAAATAAACAGATAACATGAGTAATAACAGTGAAACAAAACTAGGCGATTTTTTAATAAACAGCATAAAGCAGCCTAAAGTTAAGGCTGATAATGCAAATATAGCTAGCGCATTATAATTTGTCAGTATTGAAATGAAGAGTAAATAGGGTATCGACATTGCAGCGTTCTCGTTTGCGAATAGCCTTAGCTTGAGCCCATTTTTTCTCAATAGGATTGAGTTGAGGGCTATAGGGAGGTAAAAATTCAAGTAAAGTGCCTGATTCTTCAATTGCCGTTATCATGTCAGCTCGTTTGTGGAAGCTGGCATTATCCATGATAAGTACTGCCTTTTCAGGTAATACGGGGATTAGTGCTTGA
>JADGDF010000060.1 GCA_016745055.1 Thiotrichaceae bacterium
TCTTATTGATTTATATGATGAAATAATTGGAGTATGTGCCGGACTATGGAACTTTTATCTAGCTAATTGATTGATTTTTAACGGGATACAACTCTAATTGATTTATTGCATTAACATATCCCAATACACAATCAAAGCTAACTGCATTATAATCTCATATTATAACTATTACGTGATACCAAAATAACCCGGAGAAATTCATGTTTTGGGCCGATGAGATTGCAAAAAAGCTTGATATTAACCAACCCCAAATTATTAATGATTCAAAAACTCCGTCAGGACGTGCACATGTCGGTGCTTTAAGAGGGGTAATTATTCATGATGTCATGTTTAAAGTACTCAAAGAAAAGGGTTTTTCTGTGCGTTATTTGTATGGGGTGGATGATTTTGATCCTTTGGATGAATTACCTTATGGCAAGGATCAACATTTCGAGCAATATTTAGGCAGACCGCTTTGTAAAGTCCCCCCACCGCCAGGCACGAATGCCACGGATATGTCTGATTTTTATATTAATGAGTTTTTCGACGTTTTCAAAACACTTGGTGTGGACGTCGAAGCTTACCGGATGCGGGATATTTATTTGTCTGGTAAATTTGACGAAGCTATTGATGCAATTCTACGCAATGCAGCGACGGTCAGAGAAATTTATAAAAAAGTCAGTGGCGCAGAACGGCCTGCAAATTGGTATCCTTTTCAGGTGATTTGTGAAAATTGTGGCCGAATTGGGACGACTGAAGTTACAGATTATGATGGTAAGGAAGTGACTTATACGTGTCATCCTAATATGGTCAAATGGGCGACAGGCTGCGGTCATCAGGGGAAAATTTCTCCTTTTACGGGAAATGGTAAATTGCCCTGGAAATTGGAGTGGGTGGCAAAGTGGAAAACGTTTGGTATTACCATTGAAGGGGCCGGTAAGGATCATACAACCAAGGGCGGCTCCCGCGATGTGGCCTCAAAATGTTTCAAGGCAATTTTTAATCAAACGGCTCCGACCAATATTCCATATGAATTCTTCCTGGTCGGTGGCGCTAAAATGAGTTCTTCCCGTGGTGTTGGTGCCTCAGCCAAAGATATGTCTAATTTATTGCCACCGGAATTATTACGCTTTTTGATGGTGCGTCCTCAGCCCAATAAACCCATTAATTTCTTGCCGGATGAAGAATCAATCGTTAAACTATTTAACGAATTTGACCGTTACCACACTAAAATTCATGAAGATACCAATGTTAATGATGAACAACGGCGTGTGTATCATTTGTCCGAAACACAGCCTGAAAGCAATTATTTTGCGGTCAATATTCAATTACTGCAAGCTTTGGTACAAATGCCTCATTTGGATGTCGCTAAGGAAATAGGTGATCGCAAAGGTGAACAGTTGACTGAGGCTGATTTAAAACATTTAAATCAACGTATTGATTCAGTTAAATTTTGGTTAGAAAATTATGCTAGCGACGAAGAACGTTTGGAATTACAAACCGAATTGCCTGAAAGAGCACAGACGTTAACCGATGTACAAAAAGCGTTTTTGACTTTCTTAGCTGAAGCATTACCTCAAGCTGCTTGGGAAGATAGCCAGTTACAAGCAAAAATATTTGATGTTGCTCGTTTAACGCCAATTAAACAACCACTGGCATTTTTAGCCATTTATCGAAGTTTATTTGGACGTGATGCTGGTCCACGCGCAGGTAACTTGTTTGTGTTCTTGGATAAAAACTTTTTGGTTGAACGGTTTCAATCATTTAGTTATGACAAACTAGAATTCTGGCGTGAATCTAGTACTACACAAGAAGCCTTTGCTGAATGGTTGGAGAAAAAAAGCGCAGATATTTTGGAGACCAAAACGCAAACAAATTGGTTAGAAAATGTAGGTGTCGTCGAGTTTTTCGTCACATTAAACGATAAGAAAACCCATCTGCATCGTATTTTGTTTGAAAATCTTGCACAAGCAGATTTTCAAGATCAGGCTGACAATTATATCAAACAGGCCGTTTGATTTAGAGAATGGGAATTTAATAAACCCTAAAAATAAAGACCTGGCAGGTTTTCAAAACCTGCCAGGTCGATTGAAAAGTTGTGGAAGTTATTAAGGCTTCTTTCCTATTGACTAAACACAAATATAAAAAATTTATGAATAAAATCATTGAAATACAAGTGCCCGATGTGGGTAGTTTTAAAGATATACCTATTATTGACATTCTTGTCAAACCAGGCGATGTGATTGAACAAGAAGCAACATTGGTCACTTTGGAAAGCGACAAAGCAACGATGGATATTCCCTCATCACAAGCTGGTACGGTGAAAGAAATTAAAGTCAATGTAGGCGATAAAGTGTCTGAAGGCTCAATATTATTGATGTTGGAAATTAGTGAATCTTCAACAGCCACCAACACTCGTTCATCTGAAAGCAACAAAATTTCTATGCCTGTTGCACCACCCCCACCAGAAATCACTGATATTAAAACTGAAATATTGGTATTAGGTGCAGGTCCAGGCGGTTATACTGCCGCTTTTCGAGCAGCAGATTTAGGTAAAAAAGTGACTTTAGTAGAGCGCCACGCAAGTTTGGGTGGTGTGTGTTTGAATGTTGGTTGCATTCCCTCAAAAACCTTGTTGCATATTTCTCATATCATCAGTGAAGCTGCAGATGTTGAAAAACATGGGGTCACATTTTCAGCGCCCAATATTCAATTGGAAAAAATCGTTGCTTGGAAAGAAAGTGTGGTTAAAAAATTAACTGATGGTTTGGCTGTACTTGCAAAACGGCGTAAAGTTGAAACTATCACAGGTAATGCCCAATTTATTTCACCTCATACTGTGCAAGTTGATACCTCTGAAGGTTTGAAAACAGTTCGTTTTGAACAAGCCATTATTGCAGCCGGTTCGCGTCCAACGCAAATTCCTGGCTTTCCTCATGATGATCCGCATGTGATGGATTCCACCGATGCCCTTGCGTTACAAGATGTACCCCAAAAATTATTAATTATTGGTGGTGGTATTATTGGCTTGGAAATGGCGACTGTTTATCATGCATTGGGTTCACAAATCACAATTGCTGAATTTACTGATAGTTTAATTCCTGCTGCGGATAAAGATATTGTCAAACCGTTACACAAGCGTTTGGAAAAACGTTACGATAATATTTATTTAAATACTAAAGTGACTGGCATTAACCCACAAGCTGAGGGATTGCAAGTTAGTTTTGAAGGCGGTAAAGCACCGGATGCGCCTGTATTATTTGATAAAGTACTCGTGGCAGTGGGTAGACAGCCCAATGGTTTACGTATTGGGGCTGAAAATGCGGGCATTCAAGTTAATGAACAAGGTTTTATTACCGTCGATAAACAACAACGTACTAATGTAGAGCATATTTTTGCCATTGGAGATGTGGTTGGCAATCCCATGTTAGCTCACAAAGCGGTGCACGAAGGTAAAGTGGCTGCGGAAGTCGTTGCGGGTCATAAAAGTTATTTTGATGCCAAAACAATTCCTTCTGTTGCTTACACTGATCCTGAACTTGCTTGGATGGGGATAACAGAAACTGAAGCTAAAGCACAAGGCATTGCTTATGAAAAAGGTAGTTTCCCGTGGGCAGCTAGCGGACGTTCATTAAGTTTGGGTCGAGATGAAGGTGTGACTAAATTATTATTTGATCGAGAAAGTAAACAACTCATTGGTGCAGGTATTGTTGGTCCAAATGCAGGTGAATTAATTGCAGAAGCAGTGTTAGGCTACGAATTAGGCGCTGATGTCCAAGATTTAGGGTTAACAATTCATCCCCATCCAACCTTGTCAGAAACATTAGGTTTTGCCGCAGAATTAGCAGAAGGGACGATTACGGATTTATTTGCTCCCAGAAGAAAGCCATGGTAAACATCAAGATTAATAGTGGAAAATCGCTTTTAATTCTAAGCATTATGGCTAGTAGAGGAGGAAGTTTGTGCTTATCACTAGATTTTATCTCAATGTGATTAACTACTTTTCTTAAATTAATGGAGGTTTGTATGTATCAAGGGAGACAAGCAATCACCTTTGGTTCTTTTGTTTTTTTAGTATTGTTTCTTACTGTAATGATTGTTTTGGCGTTTTGGGCTTGGCCAAAATATCATGTTTATAAACTTGAACTTGATGGTTTTGCTGCTTTGAAAGAAGCGGAATGGAGTAAGCAAATTCTCATTGAAGAAGCAAAAGCAAGGGAACAGGCAGCACTTATGCAGGCGAAGGCAAAAGTGACTTTGGCAGAAGCAGAAGGTAAAGCAATGATTGTAAGAGCAAAAGCTGAAGGTAAGGCTGACATTGAAAGAGCAAAAGCGGCAGCAGAGGCTAATAAAATTATCGGAGAATCGCTTAAAGATAATGAAGAATACCTTAGATATATATGGATTAAAGGATTGCAAGAAGGCAAAGGGGCTAGAATCTATATTCCCACTGAAGCAGGATTGCCCATCCTTGAAGCAGCTAAACCTAAATAAAAAGTAATATTTTCGGGTGCTTTGAGGTAGATAACACAAAAAGATGAATTTACAAAAAGAAGCGGTTAAGTTAAAAGCCCTGGGTTTAGCCGTGCTTGAAACTGAAGCGCAAGCCGTTATTGCTTTAAAACGTTGTATTAACGAAGATTTTGTAAGTGCTTGCGAATATATATTGACCTGCCAAGGCCGAGTTGTAGTATTAGGCATGGGTAAATCAGGGCATATTGGAAGCAAAATCGCGGCTACTTTGGCTAGTACTGGCAGTCCTGCATTCTTTGTTCATCCTGGTGAAGCCAGTCACGGTGATTTGGGCATGATTACTAACAAAGATGTCGTACTCGCACTTTCCAATTCTGGTGAAACTCTCGAAATATTGACCATACTACCTTTAATTAAACGTTTAGCTGTTCCACTAATTAGTTTTACGGGCAATCCACAGTCCACCTTGGCCAAGGCTGCAGAAGTCAATATTGATGTCAGTGTTGAAAAAGAAGCCTGTCCTTTAGGCTTAGCGCCTACTGCAAGTACTACAGCTGCTTTAGCTATGGGAGATGCGCTTGCGATTGCTCTATTAGAAACACGCGGATTTAGCGCGAATGATTTTGCTTTATCTCATCCTGGTGGTCAACTAGGTAGGCGTTTATTGTTGCTTACCAGTGATATTATGCATACAGCTCAAGAGATACCTCAAGTTTTTCCAACAGCAACGTTATCTGAAGCATTGGTAGAAATGACTCAAAAAGGTTTGGGTTCAACCGCAGTGATTGACAATGAATTACATGTTTTGGGTATTTTTACTGATGGTGATTTACGACGAGTATTGGATAAACAAATAGATATTCACAGCACTTTAATTTCTGACCTCATGACAAAGCAATATAAAACAATCCATTCTGACAGCTTGGCTGTAGATGCTTTAAGTGCCATGCAAACACATAAAATTAATGTATTATTGGTCACTAATAAGCAGAAAATATTGGTTGGTATTATACAAATGCATGACTTGTTAAGAGCTGGCGTGGTGTGATAGAAGCGTTTACTTCTAAGGACTGAATGACTTGTTATTTGCAGTCAAAATAACCAGTTTCCACTAATGCATCGGTTTCATCTACTCCTGGAATAATTGCGGCCCATCCCTCTGTAATGGCATGACGAAATACAGAAATTTCTTTATGTTCTTTTGAATAATACCAATGCTTTGCGGTTTCAAATGTTTTAAATTTGTAAATCACCATATTTGGTAACGTTTCCCCTTCAATGGTTTTTACTGGGCTACCCACAATCACTTCTGCACCATATTTTTCATCAATGGGTTTCACTTTTTTTGTAAGCTCATCAATCTTGCTTCTATCAAGAATTTTATAATTAAAAATTATATAGGCTGACATTAATGTTTCCTTTAATTTATTTGCAAAAATCTTGTAGGCTGGACGGAGGTTGTGCCCCGTCCACTATGACGCTTATGCGGCTTCTCTTGAAGCCCGCTTTCTTTCGTACTCTTTAAGCAATCGCTTGCGTAAGCGTATTGATTTAGGCGTGACTTCGACTAATTCATCATCATCAATAAATTCTAATGCTTGTTCCAACGAAAACTTGATAGGAGGCGTTAACAAAATATTTTCATCCGTGCCAGATGCACGTACATTTGTTAGCTGCTTTGCTTTCAATGGATTGACGACCAAATCGTTATTGCGGGAATGGATACCAATCACCATGCCTTCATAGACTGCTTCACCTGGACCAATCAATAAGCGTCCTCGCTCCTGAAGGTTGAATAATGCGTAACCTAGGCTTTTGCCTTCCAGGTTAGAAATCAGCACACCATTAACGCGTTGTCCAATATTACCTTGCTTGACAGGTGCATATTTTTCAAAAACATGATACATCAAACCTGTGCCTGAAGTTGCGGTTAAAAACTCAGTACGAAAACCAATCAAACCACGCGAAGGAATGGCGTAATCTAGTCGTACCCGTCCTTTGCTGTCAGGCAACATATTTAAAAGCTCACCCTTACGTTCGCCCAGTTTTTCCATGACCATGCCTTGGTGAATTTCTTCCACATCCACCGTGAGACTTTCGTAAGGCTCACATCTCACATCGTCAATCGTTTTCATAATGACTTGAGGTCTAGAGACACCAAATTCATAGCCTTCTCGCCGCATATTCTCAATTAAAATGCTTAAGTGCAACTCACCTCTACCAGAGACGATAAATTTGTCAGGATCATCAGTTTCTTTGACTCGTAGTGCAACATTGTGCAAAAGCTCACGTTCTAAACGTTCTCGAATTTGACGTGAGGTAACATATTTTCCTTCTTTACCTGCAAATGGAGAAGTGTTAACTTGAAATGTCATACTAACAGTAGGCTCGTCAACCGAGAGTTTCGGTAAAGCTTCTACATTACTTGGATCACACAGCGTATCTGAAATAAATAAGGGTTCGACACCTGTAAACGCAATGATATCACCCGCAGTTGCCTGTTCAAATTCAATGCGTTCTAGGCCGTGAAAACCAAAAATTTGTAGCATACGACCATTACGCTTTTTACCGTCAGCACCTATAATGCTGACAGGGGTATTGGTAGAAATTCTTCCGCGTGAAATTCGACCAATGCCAATAATGCCAACGTAACTTGAGTAATCCAAGGCACTGACTTGCAATTGGAATGTGCCTTCAGGATCGACGTCAGGAGGGGGCACATGCTCAATGACAGCTTCATAGAGTGGTGTCATGTCACCAGTACGCATATCACTGTCTAAGTTAGCGTAGCCTTGAATGGCAGAGGCATAAATAACAGGAAAGTCTAGTTGTTCGTCTGTCGCACCTAAACGATCAAACAGTTCAAACGTTTGATCAAGCACCCAGTGAGGTCGTGCCCCTTCTCTATCAATTTTGTTAATAACCACGATAGGATGGAGTCCCCGTTCCAGTGCTTTTTGGGTAACAAAACGAGTTTGTGGCATGGGGCCTTCAACTGCATCAACTAACAGCAGAACAGAATCCACCATAGAAAGAATACGTTCAACTTCTCCGCCAAAATCTGCGTGACCTGGGGTATCAACAATGTTTATTCGATAGTCTTGCCATTGAATTGCTGTATTTTTTGATAAAATCGTAATGCCTCTTTCTTTTTCCAGGTCATTAGAATCCATCACTCTTTCAACTTGGCCGGTTCTATCTCCAAACGTCCCGGATTGTTGCAGTAATTTGTCAACCAACGTCGTTTTACCATGGTCGACATGGGCAATAATTGCAATATTACGTAGTTTCGTAATCACGTAAAGTATTTACTCCTAACAGCTAAAGATATAAGAAAACTTTTTATAATAACACATTAAAATATGATTGATATAGCACAAATTAAATGCTGACTAAGATTTTTAAGTAACTTTTCAATTAAACGGTTAAAATATATTACAATATGTAAAAAAAGAAGCGCCTAGTACAAAATTAAAAATAATAAAATGAGTACTACACTTAGCGAACTCTCTGAGGTAAACATGTTACGCTGTCATCAATCCAATTATAAGCATTTATTTTCGGTATTGTCAGGCATTTTACTCTGTTTTGTTGCATTTTCTAGTGTTTTAGCAGAAGAAGAACAAGAACTTAGCCCAGAGGAAATGGCTGAACAAAAAGCGCTTATTGAATCCCTCATGCAGTTAGATTTGGAAGAGTTGCTCAATATTGATGTCATGAGTGTCAGTGCCACCACAGCTTCCAAAAAAGAACAAACGCTTGCAAATACAGCCGCGGCCCTCTTTGTGATTACTCAAGAAGATATTCGACGAGCAGGCATTACTAATATTCCTGAAGCACTGCGTATGGCACCAGGTTTACAGGTTGCACGGATTGATGCGAATAAATGGACAGTCAGTGCCAGGGGACTCAGTGGTGGTCAGTTAGGCAATAAATTATTGGTACTTATTGATGGACGTAATGTCACTCCTCTACGTTCAGAATTACATTGGGAAATTCAAGACGTACTCATTGAAGATATTGAACGTATTGAAATTGTTCGAGGGCCAGGGATCGCTTTATGGGGAGCTAATGCAGTTAATGGTGTGATTAATATTATTACCAAATCTGCAGTACAAACAGAAGGTAAATTAGTTAGCCTACATACGGGTAATCGTGAAGAACAATTAGTCATTGGTGGACGCTACGGTAAACAGATGGACAGTGGTCCTTACTACCGAGTGTATGGCAAATATTATAAGCATGGTAACTCTCTTAATGTAAAAACTTTAGGGGGGAGCGATGGTTGGTTTATGGGACGTGGAGGTTTTCGAGCTGATTGGGATGTGACTGAACGGGATGGATTGACTTTACAAGGTGATTTTTTAAGGCAAGAAGCTCAACAAACTTTGGTTAATTTAAATGCGAATCCCATTCCCGATGAAACTAAAGTCAATAGTGGTAATTTATTATCACGTTGGGTACGAAAATTAGAAGATGGTGATATTATTGTACAAGCCTATTATGATTATGTTCAACGGGATAATTTGGTTGCAGAAGAATCTCGTCATAGTTATGACATTGATGTCCAACATCGTTTTTTATTCAGTGATGCCCATGAAATTATTTGGGGATTATCTTTTCGGCATGATGATACACAAAAAAAAGAGTATTCTCTCGCCAAAGAAACAAGATCGCAGCTTACCTTATCTAATACCTATGACGATAATTTTGCCAGTGCCTTTATCCAATCAGAGCACATTTTATCTCCAAACGAACTGAGATTAACATTAGGTTCAAAATTTGAGTATAACAGCGGTGCGGGTGGATTTGAAATGCAACCTAATATCCGTCTTTTATGGACACCTGATGAACTTCATAGTTTATGGGCCAGTATTTCTCGCGCCACAGGCGCCTCTGCTTATTTGCAGCCGGATTCCACCAATTCTGAACAAATGTTAGCTTATGAATTAGGTTATCGTTTTACCTTGTCTGAGAAAACCTTTTTAGATTGGAATATATTTATCAATGATTATAAAGATTTGTTCCTGTCATCAGAACTTGATATCCAAGGTTATGAACCCGTTGATGAAAGTGACCCTATTTATGCGCACGTTAGAGGCTTTGAAATTTCAGCACATTGGTATCCCCAAGAAGATTGGCGATTAATTGCAACCTATAACTATTTAAACGTTAACACTGGAGTTGAACAGCCTGGTCAAAAACCTTACGCCTTGCTTGAAGAAGGCAGTAGCCCACGCAATCAGGCAAGTTTACGATCTATGTATGATTTAACCCGCCATATTGAATTAGATACTGCAATTTATTATGTGGACAATATCCCTTCCCAAAAAGTGCCCCATTACACAAGAATTGATCTGCGTGTAGGTTGGCAGCCAGTGTTAGATTTAAACCTGAGCTTAGGTGTACGTAATTTACTAGATAAACGTCATTATGAATTTGGTAACATTGGCGGAGATTCAATTCCTAGCGAGGTTGAACGTACCATTTATTTCCAATTAAAATACCAATTTTAAGCCAAATAAAATTTTTCCCCTATTATTCCTCAGATATGTTGACTAGATGATCTTATCATCTATAATAAACTAAAAACCGTAGTTAACGTATTCATAAATACTAGCTGGTATTTTTGCTAAGTTAAAAAGTTTTGTCGTTAATGGAAATTTGGCAAAACTGCATAATATCAGTAAATAACCTAAATTTGATGTAATTTTTCAGCATGTTAAATTAAACCACTCATTGTGTTGAAAAATTATTTTAAAAATAATCGTCTTTAGATTATTTCATCAAGTTTAGGCGAATTAGTGACGTATCTATTTCCCAATATTAATAATTTCATTGAGTAATCTGTTGATGGTTCTTTCTATTTTGAACTATCAGTACTCAATATAATTAGTGTTATCCATCGTAAAATTTATAAATATTCACGTGAATTGAGTGTCATTAACCCGACAAAAAACTCAATTTTATGATGCATATTTTATTTGGGTGTACGGAGAGTTGAAAAAGAGGAAAATATATGAACGGTACAGTCTTGGTTGTTGATGATATTTTAGACAATTTGCGGGTATTGCTTAACTTTTTAAGTGATGCTGGTTTAGAGGTGCTTATCGCACAAAGTGGAGAAAGTGGTATTGAAAGAGCGCGTTATGCCAAACCTGATCTTATTTTACTTGATGTATTGATACCTGATATCAATGGGTTTGAAGTATGCAAGGTACTAAAAATGTACTCAGAGACTCAATATATTCCAATTGTTTTTATGACCGCTTTGGCTGATACTACCAGCAAAATTAGAGGATTGGAATTAGGGGCCGCTGACTACATTACCAAACCTATTCAACACAAAGAAGTGTTGGCAAGAGTAAATACTCATCTAAGTTTATATCGGTTGCAAAAACAGCTATCACAACAAAATGTACAACTTCAAGTTGAAATTAAAACTCGCCAATCAGCAGAAAAGCAACTTGTTGAACAAAACTATAAACTGCAAGAGGAAATAAACACCCATCGTCAAATTCAGCACTACTTAGAAAAAACCAAAAGGGATTTGATGGCTAAAAATATTGAGTTACAAGAAGAAATTGAGTTTCGCAAAGAAATCCAACAATCACTGCAAAGTAATAATGATTCCTTGCATCAAGAAATCGACTCCCGTCGGCAAGTACAACGTTCCTTACAAAAAACTAATACGTTACTTTCAGAAAAAACAACCGAATTAGAAAGACGTAATCAAGAATTAGATATTTTTACACGTACCATTGGACATGATTTAAAAAGTCCATTGGGTGGCATCATCAGTCTGACTAAGTTTTTGGCCAATCAAGGTTTTAAAAATGGTTTAGATTACAAAAGCCTTAAACATATCCGTTTAATTCAGCAATCTAGCCAAAAAATGTTGGATGCTGTCAGCACATTGCTACTATTAGTTAGTATTTCAAGAAAAGCGAGCATTACTTTAGACACAATTGACATGGTTACGTTAATAGAACAAGTACTTGAAACTCATCAACCTCTCATTGAAGAATATCAAGCCAATATTACTTACCCTCCAAATTTACCGACCGTAAACAGTTGCATTACTTGGATTGAAACGGTTTGGAATAACTATTTAACTAATGGGTTAAAATATGGAGGAAAACCTCCAAAACTGACTATTGGTGCCGATAAAGCTCAGGCGGGCAAAATACGTTTTTGGATTAAAGATAACGGTGAAGGATTAAGCGTAGAAGAACAACGAAAATTATTTACGCCTTTCATCCGACTTAACAAAGCCTCAAACGGACATGGGTTAGGCTTATCCATTGTCAAAAAAGCAATTGAAGGCTTAGATGGCGAAGTCGGGGTTGAAAGCCAAAAAGGGGCAGGCAGTACTTTTTATTTTACCCTACCTTCTATTTCCCCAGATACATAATCATGGTAATATTTTATTAAAAATTAGGTAATTACTATACTCATGATTAAAACACCCATTTTTCTCGTCGGTGCTGAAAGGTCAGGCACAACTTTGCTGCGTTTGATGTTAGATCATCATCCTCAAATTGCTTTTAACTACGAATTTGAATTTGCAGTTGATCAAATATCAGAAACCGGACAATATCCAAATTTACAGGATTATCTTGAATATTTAGCTGACCATCGCATCTTTCAAACTTCGCAATTTGCAATTGATAACACCTTAATTTACCCAGAACTAGTGGACAGTTTTCTACGACAAAGGCAACAACGTGTTGATAAGCCTTTAGTTGGTGCAACAGTGCATCACCAATTTGATAAACTACTTTGTATTTGGCCACAAGCAAAATTTATCCATCTGATTCGTGATGGTCGAGATGTTGCGCGTTCCAATATTCCAATGGGCTGGGCAGGTAATTTATTTATGGGGGTTGATAAATGGATCGAAGCAGAAATGCGTTGGCAAAAGCTTGAACAACAGCTCACGCCAGAACAACATATTTCAATCTACTATGAACAACTCATTAATAATCCTGAAATAATGTTAAAACAATTGTGTGAATTTATTGGGGTTGATTTTGATAAAGCTATGTTTGCTTACGCGGAAAAAAGTACCTACGATAAGCCAGATATATCCATTACAGAAAGATGGCGCAAACTGCCCCCAAGAGACCTCCAATTAGCCGAATGTAAAATTGCCGATTTATTACAAGCACATAATTATCAACTCAGCGGTCTACCACTAATACATGTGACAAAATGGTTGGATTGGCGAATGCACTTTCATGATCGTTGGAAAAGGATTACCTTTAGAATTCGTCGCTATTCTTTGCGTTTATATCTTGCAGATTTAATTTCGCGCCGTTTGGGCTTTAAGCGCTGGCAAAAACAGGTAAAACAACGGTTAAATGCATGTGACGAAAAATATTTAAAATAATTTGTTACTACAGCGTTATATTCAAGGTAAATCTAACTGTTGTTCTAAGAATTTGCCCATATCTATTCAATAAAAAGGAAGGTAAAGAGCGATTGCAAGCAAGTATTAAGGAATTGCTCACAGTTTTTCCGTTAGTCTTTTTTTAGTCAGACAAACAAACGTTCAATCCTTGCGACAGGTATTTTTAGGGAAAAATTATGCATACAGATATCAAGGATGTTTTAAAAGGAGCCATGTTAAATCATCAATTAGTAGGTATATATTTGGATCCCTCCAACCTGTCATCATGTTCTGTCGGATATGTAGATGCCATTGATAACACTAAGGTACGGTTGCGTGCTATTTCACCTGCGGGTAAGAATACTGGTTATGAAATTCGTTTAATAGATGAACTTTACCGTGTAGATGTTGATACACTTTATCTAAGAAAGATTGGATTCCTTCACAAGAACCATGATCAAATATTTTCAGACATTGAGTTAATCCAGCCGGCAGAAAATAGCGATGTACTGTTTTCAACTTTGAAAGATGCTAAAAATAAGAGAGCTATTGTTATACTCTGGACAGAAGACAAGGACGACTCAATGGTTGGTTATGTAGAATCCCTTATGCCTACACTGTTCAGATTTTATCAATAGATGATTATGGTGGAGAGAATGGTTTTATTACTATAAAAATCAATGAAATACTTGCTGCTGATTGTAATGCTAGAAAAGAACAAACTATTAAATTTCTACATGGAAAAGGTTTTGGTAATTTTTGATTTCAAGCAATAATTTTTCGATAAGCGTTATTGTTGTTTCACAGAGCGCTTGATTCCTATTTTCTGGATGCTCGACAAAGATGCTCTGTTTCCCATCTTGTCAAGCAGAGCTTTGCGGGCTTGAATTACCAACCAAAGAGCCGGTGTCACGCAGAGATTTCGTGACGCTCACGGGACGTCCTATCCCTTAGAGCGACTCACGTCAGCGAGACGCTAGTTGATTGCCCCGACACGTCCGGTCTCCATACGGCAACTGCGTACTCCGTTGCACTACGCACTCCGTTAGCCTACTCCGCCATGACTTGACGCTGGGGTGATGCTCAAATATAGCAAAAAACGCACCCAAGGACTATCGCCCTTATGTACTGCTTTATACCATTTTTGAGTGCCCAGCTAGTCGCGGACTACTCGGCTTCCATGCCTCGCAGCGGAAGATTTCTTTGAAATAGCAGGATTGTGGGAAAATCAAGATATTACTGCTGATTCTATTCGTCAAAAAGCATGGCCAAACCGAAACACGTGATTTTATGTGATACAAATATATTAATCGAACTCTACAAAAATAATCCTAGCATTATTAAATAGCTTAAGTTCATAGGGTAATAGAACTTTATACATTGAATGTAAAAGACTTTCGTTTTATTTCCAAGCTAAATTTATATCACCCAATAACCTTAGATTAAATCAGATGTATTTTCTCATTGTCTCTCATTCTAAAACTTATGTTTAGGAGTGTTACACGGACACTCGGTTTCCCAAAATGCTGATTTGGGTAGTTCTTTTACAACCTCAAAACTTAGTAACGAAAAAATTATTAGAAAATACTTATTATTCATTCCACCACCCTCGCTTGCTGTAAATTATGAAAAAAATAAAAACCATTGTGACCACCATTTTGTTATTAGCTGCAATTAGTATTGGTAGTGGCAAAGCATTGATTGATTATAAATTGAATGATACAGCCAACCAATGGGTTACATCAACGAATATTGAATTTAACTATGCTGATTTATTTTTAAACCTTCAGGGTAATGTTGTCGTCAAACAGGCCAATTTTCAATTATCAAATTTAGAGAAAATAACGATTGATGAATTGATTATTCATCAAGCCTACCAATTTTACTTATCCCAAGGTTTGCCAGAAAAAGCGTATGTCACCGCGCATAATATAAAAATGAATATACTTGATGTTGAGCCACCGCCTCCGCCACTTTTGTCGGCATTAGGTTATGCTCCCTATTACCTAACGCCACACGCATTAAAACAGATAGGGCTTGGTAACATCAACGCAAATTTGGAACTGACAACAACTTTTGTTGCTAAGCGTTTACAGGTGTTAATGAAAATTGATGCTGAACAGTGGGGCAATTGGGAAGCAAATTTGGATTTGAATGAGCTTCAAAATTTAAACGATTGGCAATCAAGTTATCTTCAAGCTTTAGTTGTGACTTATGTTGATAAAGGTCTGATTGAAAGTATATTTAACTTTTTAGCGCAACGTAATCAAGCCTTTTTACCAGAATTTAAGCAAGCTTTTCTCGTTAAACTCAAAACTGATGCTACTCGCGCCAATATTCAACTGGATCCAACCGTGTTAGCTAGTGTGCAGCAATTAGTACATCACCCGCGTCAGCTAACAATTAAACTAATTCCAACTTATTCAGTGAGATTAAATCAACTAACGTATTCAACACCTCAACGACTTGGGCTGACAATGAGTACCAATTGACTTGCTGCTTTTCCAATTATTTAAAAATATGTTCTGATGAAGGGAAGGAACCTTCTTTCACTGCTTGTACGTATAGCTTAACGGCTTCTTGTATTGAGTTTGTTTCAGCCAAGAAATTTTTTGCAAAAGAGGGCATTTTAGGAAAAATTCCCAGTAAATCGTATAAAACCAATACCTGTCCATCACATCCATTACCAGCCCCAATGCCGATCACTGGAATATCTAATGTCTGAGTAATTTCTCTGACTAGTTCGTCAGGCATACATTCTAATACAATTAAAGAAGCGCCTGCAGTTTGCAAAGCCAATGCATCTTGTCGCAACTTCTCAGCTCGAACCTCTGTACGCCCCTGAACATGATAGCCACCCAGTTGATGAACAGATTGTGGCGTTAAGCCAATGTGTCCACAAACTGGAATTCCCCGTTCTGTCAACATTTTTACCGTATCACTCACCCAAATGCCACCTTCCAATTTGACCATTTGTGCTTGGCCTTCTTGCATAAGACGTGTTGCTGTATTTAAGGCAATATCTGGGGTTGCGTAACTCATAAAAGGCATATCCACGATTAGAAAAGCAGTTTGTGTCCCTTTTTCAACAAGTTGGCAATGATAAATCATATTGTCCACAGTGACAGGTAAAGTACTGTCATGGCCCTGAATTACCATTCCCAAGGAATCACCAACTAAGATAATATCTGTTCCTGCTTCTTCAATTAATCCCGCAAAACTTGCATCATAAGCAGTTAAACAGGCTATTTTCTCACCTTTGTTTTTTAATTTACGTATATTATTCAGCGTCTTTCGACTCATTTTGCATCCTTACTAGTCCGTTTTTGACACAATGTTGTGTGACATCTTGTAACCGCTGGCCATCAGGCAATATTAACTCAGGTTCACATTCGTACAAGGGATACAGTACAAATGCCCTAAAGTATAACCCTGTATGGGGTAATGTTAAGATATTATCTTGGAATTGCTGATTGCCATAGAGCAAAATATCTAAATCCAAAGTACGTGGACCCCACCTTTCAGTTCGCACACGACCTTGTTGATTTTCAATCTTATGAAGTACTTGTAACAACTCAATCGGTGGTAATTGAGTTTTTATTTTTGCGACTGCATTGACAAAATCCGGTTGATTTTGACTTCCCATAGGTGGACTGTGATAAAAAGAAGAATATTTTATCAACTGACTGTGGGGTAAATTTTCCAGTTTTAATAGCGCTTGTTTTAGCTGGTAAACTGGATTATCCAAATTACTGCCTAAACCAATGTAAGCAATTTCTGCTTGTTGCATGTTAAACCTTGGGTTTACAAAAAGGGGGCAAAAGTTCAATCGCCATTTTTTGCGTTTTATAACTTAATTCAATTTGTCCACCACGACAAATACCATTGGGATAAAATATGATGGGTTGTTTGGCACGAATTTGCCAACCTTCTGGTAAAGTTAAAGGCAATGCCTCCTTTGTTGGCTCAGGTTTAGGTGGTACTTCTTCCTCGGTTTGAATGACAATCAACTTAGGTTCATCTTTAGGTTTTACCTCTTTGATGGGGGGGAAATTGGTTAGTTCAAAAGTTTTATGTTGATGAAAGGCATAATAACTCAAGCTGCTTAATTGCGATAAAATTTCATCTTTTTCATAGGACACACGTAAACTTTCATAAATTTTGATAAAATTAGGTGTGACTAGACTAACCAATAATCCGAAAATTACCAACACAACTAGCAGTTCAAGTAAAGTAAATCCCTGTTGTTTCAACATCATCACATAGGCTGTGTTAATTAAGATTACAAGATTGGCTCTCTTCAGTGTCTTGACGGACTGAACGTAAAAATTCTAATCTCTCATCTAGTGCCATTGCCATTTCCTCTTGCCCTTTTTTACGGGCATCGCTAATCACTGAACCTAAAAATAGATCAATTTCATCGGTTAGTAAATTAGGATATTGATCAATGATAGCTTCTGCATCTTCTAGTGTTTGCGTTTGTAAGAAGGCTTCCAAGGCAAGTTGTACAATATTTGTCGTGTCGTCCACAGGGTCTCCAGCATTGTTAATCCATAATTTTCATATTGATTATGGAAATAAAAATAATGTTATTTTATATAAAACATAAATCGTCAATTTTTCTGAACTCTATTGAATTCTTTATCCTGACTCTTGAATTTTATCTTTACTTTAAGTCTTTCAAAAAAGGTGCATTAGCATCTTTATCCGATAAAATGGGGTGTATTACTGGCCACAAAACATCAATATCAGGATCATCCCAACGAACTGAGCCTTCATCTTCAGGATGGTAGTAATCAGTGCATTTGTAATGAAAGTCAGCAGAATCAGATAGCACACAAAATCCATGTGCAAATCCTGGAGGGACATATAGTTGGTGATGATTATCTGCTGTTAAAATCGCCCCTACCCATTGTCCAAATGTGGGAGAATTTTTACGCACATCCACGGCCACATCAAAAATAATTCCACTACTCACAGCTACCAATTTTCCTTGAGGATATTGTTTTTGAAAATGTAAGCCTCGTAGAACGCCTTTACTGGAACGTGAGTGATTATCTTGCACAAAAGGCCCAGGAATACCCATTTCAGTATATCGTTTTACTTGAAATGACTCCATAAAAAAACCCCGTGTATCACCAAATACTTGGGGTTCAATCAATAGTACTTCAGGAATAGCGGTTTGTCTAATTTTCATGATTCATTAATATTTGAAGAAGGAGAGTAGGCTTGGTATTTTTATATCAAGCACTTATTTTTGATATATTTCACCATTTTTACTCAATTTATTCAACAACTTATTTTATTGCGTATATACCTACCTGCATATGAGATAGCCAAAATATTTCTGCGATCCGAAAACCACATTCCCTTAATAAGGCTAAATGTTCATCTATTCTAATTGGGAAATAGGCTTGATTAAATCTGCCAATGTGTTTTTTTACGGAGTCTTCATCTCTACCTTGAGATAATTGAAATGATTTCCAACGTGCTAAGCTAATGTCTTTCCCAACGTCAGAGTTTGGATAAAAATTTTCAAATGTAATGTAAAGACCATTTTTACTTAATAAATTAAAGCCATTTTCTGTTGCTTGCTGCCTTTCAAGTTTGTTGAAATAATGGTGAGATTGAATCGCAGTAATGACTTCTATATTTAAAATATCTGGCAGATAAATATTTTCTGTACCAACAGGTTCAATAAAAGTTACCCTATCTGTTGCATCATTTAAGTTGTGTTTGGCTTTATTCAACATTTCTAGAGAAGGATCTGCCAAAATAAATTGTGTGGTCTCAAATATTTTTAATGCATCACTAATCAATGAGCCTGTACCACAACCTGTATCTAACCATTTAGCTGGCTTAGGTTTAGTATGTAAAATAAAATCAATTGTTTCTGAATAAAACTGTTCATAGTAAGGAACGGTTGCCTTAATGCCCGCTTCATATAGAGTGGCGTTAAATGGCGTTGCATTGTCATTCATAGCTTACGTTTCCTTTTAGAGATTGTGAACGAGTGAGTAGAGACTATTTTTCACATGCTACTTTTTGAACAATCTTTCTTTTTCACGTTGCCAATCTCTATCCTTTTGTGTATGGCGTTTGTCAAACTCTTTTTTACCTTTAGCCAACGCAATTTCTACTTTTACTTTGCCATGATTCCAATACATTTTAGTGGCAACTAAAGTTTGACCTTTTCTTTCAACAGCACCGATTAATTTATTTAACTCATGACGATGTAATAATAATTTACGGGTACGTTGTGAATCAGGAGAAATATGGGTAGAAGCAGTTTGCAACGGTGTAATAACGCCACCTAGCAGCCAAGCCTCTCCATCTTTAACTAATACATAGGCATCTCTTATTTGAGCTTTTCCTGAGCGTAAACTTTTGACTTCCCAGCCTTGCAACATCACACCTGTTTCAAAACGTTCTTCTAAAAAGAAATCAAAACTTGCTTTTTTATTGACGCAAATGACATTGTCATTATTTTGCTTTTTCTTAGCCATTGCTTTTCCCTGTCATTGTTATATTTTGATAATCATCATTCATTATTTTATAAGCATACTAGAGAAACAACAATGTTGTAATCACTTTTGTATTGATTTACTTTGAAAAATAAAAGCGCGTTTACCTAACCTTATATGTTTTATACTCTATTTTTCACCTATGTAAAAATATCTTTATCTTAGCAGCACAGCCATTTAGCTTAAAAAATGTAACTATCTATCTTCCCCATGCCAATTTTTATGCTTTTAAATCATATACTTAATATTAATAAATTCAGCTTATTTATAGAATGAGTTACATGTATATCTTTAAATATCAAGCAGATATATTTTACATATAAAAACTACGCATTCTATTATTATCTAATTACTATATGATAAATAAACAAAAAAGTTGGCATGGTAGTTACAAAAAATAAACATCCTCAGCATTGTAACCTCAATATTCAGTTAAAAAATGACAAAATTTAGTTTGTGTGCATCCCCACATTAACACCGTAAAATGTTATAATATTTCAATAATTTCTATTGTTTACCTAAATCTTTTCACTTAACGGTAAAAAAGCATTTTTTCCATTTGTTTTTAAGTGTATGAGTACAGACTAAGGACTTCCAAAGCCGCATGGAATGGTTTGCAAAACAAGTTTTACCTATCAATATTGAAGATGAGATGAGGCAGTCCTATCTTGATTATGCCATGAGCGTAATTGTAGGACGAGCACTACCCGATGTGAGAGATGGTTTAAAGCCAGTGCATCGGCGTTCATTATTCGCAATGAATGAACTTGGCAATAGTTGGAATAAAGCCTACAAAAAATCTGCGCGGATTGTCGGTGACGTTCTGGGTAAATATCATCCGCATGGTGATAGTGCCGTTTACGATGCTATTGTACGGATGGCACAACCCTTCTCGCTACGATATCCACTGGTTGACGGTCAAGGTAACTTTGGGTCGATTGATGGCGATAATGCTGCCAGCATGCGTTATACCGAAGTACGAATGGCTAAAATCACCCATGAACTACTGGCCGATATTGATAAAGAAACAGTGGATTTTGTATCCAACTATGATGAATCTGAGCAAGAACCTACTGTTTTTCCTACGCGCATTCCTAATTTATTGATCAATGGTTCAAGTGGCATTGCTGTGGGCATGGCCACTAATATTCCGCCGCACAATCTGCGAGAAGTTATCACCGCTTGCATTGCGCTTATTGATAACTCTGAATACACGATTGATGAACTGATGCAATATTTACCTGCACCTGATTTTCCTACTGCTGCTTTGATTAATGGCACTCAGGGCGTGAGAGATGCTTATCGCACTGGTAGAGGCAAAGTGCAGATGCGGGCCAAAACCGAATTTGAGGAAGAAGGCAATAGGTTTAAAATTATTGTCACAGAATTGCCTTATCAAGTTAACAAGGCCAGATTGATTGAAAAAATTGCTGAATTGGTCAAAGATAAAAAATTAGAAGGAATCAGTGAGCTACGAGATGAATCCGACAAAGATGGCATTCGGGTTGTTGTTGAACTAAAACGCGGCGAAACTGGCGAAGTTGTTTTAAACAATCTTTATAAACACACCCAATTACAAACAGTGTTTGGGATTAATATCGTTGCCCTAGTGCATGGCCAGCCACGTTTACTCAATTTAAAAGAACTGCTAGAAGCTTTTTTACGTCATCGCCGTGAAGTGGTTACGCGCCGCACCCTCTACGAATTACGGAAGGCGAGAGAAAGATCGCATTTATTGGAAGGGTTAGCCATTGCCCTTAATAATATTGACGAAATTATTGCGTTGATAAAATCTGCTAAAACGCCCCAAGTTGCTAAAGCAGGTTTGCTTGAACGCATATGGACACCTGGTACCGTTTCAAAACTATTACAAGGCGCAGGTGATAAATCACGTCCAGAATATTTGCCTGAAGAGTTTGGCTTAACCAATAAAGGCTATCGTTTGTCTGAAGCGCAAGCGCAAGCAATTTTAGAATTGCGTTTGCATCGTTTAACCAATTTGGAACAAAATAAAATTGTTGAAGAATATCAATCCTTACTACTAGTGATTGATGATTTACTTGATATTTTGGGTAGCGCCGACCGTTTGATGAAAGTAATTCGGGATGAATTAGAAACGATTGCCCAGAATTATGGTGATGCTCGTCGTACTCAAATTTTGCATGATCAGCAAAGCTTGCAAGTGGAAGATTTAATCACTGAAGAAGACATGGTGGTGACTTTATCGCATCAAGGATATGTCAAATCTCAACCACTCAGTAGTTATGCAGCCCAAAGACGAGGTGGCAAAGGTAAATCTGCGACCCAAATTAAAGAAGAAGATTTTATTGACCGATTATTTATTGCCAACACGCATGACACCCTGCTATGTTTCAGCAGCGTGGGTAAAGTTTATTGGATAAAAGTCTATCAACTACCTCAAGCTAGTCGCACAGCGCGTGGTAAACCAATGGTGAATTTATTACCATTAGAGGCTGAAGAGCGCATTAATGCCGTTTTACCCATTCGAGAATTCAGTGAAAATCGTTATGTTTTCATGGCAACAGCTAGAGGCACGGTGAAAAAAACTGAATTACAAAAATTCTCACGTCCCCGCAGTAATGGCATTATTGCTATTGGTTTGGAAGAAGATGACCAACTGATTGGTGTCGATATTACCGATGGTCAACAAAGTATTTTGTTGTTTTCTCGTAGTGGTAAAGCGGTGCATTTCAAGGAAGAAGCCGTCAGAACAATGGGTAGGACAGCAAAAGGTATTCGTGGCATCAGAATTTTACCTGAAGACCAAGTGATTTCACTCATTATTGCCCATGAAAACGGTTCTATTTTAACGGCAACAGTCAATGGTTTTGGTAAACGTACGCCAATTAAAGATTACCCTATAAAAGGTCGTGGCGGCAAAGGTGTTATTTCGATTAAAACCACAGATAGGAATGGTGAGGTGGTGGGTGCTGTGCAGGTGGAAGAAAATGATGACATTATGCTTATCAGTAATCGAGGCACGTTGGTGCGCACAGCTGCCAGTGGTATTTCTGTAATTAGCCGAAATACCCAGGGTGTGGGTTTAATCCGTTTAGCCGAAGAAGAACAATTAGTAGGTGTTGAAAGGGTGTTTGAGTTGGAGGAAGAAGAATCTGAAGCTGGGGAAGAAGAGTAATTATCTTTTGCAGATTGTATGTTTCCTCGCTTCCAAACTAGAGTTTGGGAATGTCTGCTCGGGAAGCTTTTGCTTCCCGACTCGCAAAGCAGAGCTTAGTAATGAAAACTACTCCTTCTTTTTTGTGAGATGGCGCAGAGGCCTAATTTACATCACCACTCAGAGCGTGGTGATGAGGAAAACAAAATCAATTGTTGCTGTTTCTTTGGTTCTTGATATTCATAAAGCGACGTGTCGTAATTCATAATAATTGCTTCTATCATTGGATTGCGATTATTTTCACTGCCACCAACATGATAAAAATGTTCACGGGTTAGAATATTAAAATCACTCCATAGCAAATCTATATACTCATTTTTTCTAAAGTCATTGTGGTGCCAAGTAGGCAATATAAATTTGCTTGCTGTTTTTGATAAAATTTGATATAAACTTTTTTCATGATCTGCATCCCAACCATTATAGTAATCAGCATGTCTATCAATGTATGGAGGATCACAATAAATAATATCACTACTCTTTGCTTTTGCTATAGTTTTCTCAAAAGACTGACATTTGAAAGTAAAATCTTTTATTTTGAGTAATTGAGCAACAAAAGAAACCTGGTTTACTATTTTTGTAACATAACGCGATACTCGACTTTTAAGCTAAAACAGTTTTTTCTAACGTTAAAGGTTCAATCCCATGTTGAATATTGGCAAACACAGCGATACTATGAGAAAGTAACTTACGTGTTAGGTGATTGGTCAAACTCCACACAGTCCTTGCCCTAGTTTTTTCAATATTAAATCGTTCAGCCAGTTGTCCAATGGTAGTTTCGACACGCCGTCTTACTCTGTTCAATTGCTTTCGTTGTTGTTTTGATAAAGAGTCTTTCATATTGTTCCGAACAGGAGTTTGTAACTCAATCCCTTTTAAATGCAACAACTGCTGCTTGAAAAAGTGACCTAAATAGCCCTTATCACCCAGTAACAAACCACCGTGAATACCTTCAAGCAATTCCCAAGCTGTTTCTCGTTCTGATTCATGGGCGGGTGTTAAACTAAATCCTGCAACGATACCACGCATGTCTAATAGCAAATGCCCCTCAAACCCAAAGTAATTTTCATTCTTCGATGCACAATAACCATAGCTTGCTACACCTCTAAAGCGACTACAGCTTTTAGCTCGCTTAAAGTACTGGTAAAGGAAAACCATCTATCAAATATCCCCCGGTCTTTCGTGTACCTAAACTATCTATCAGTTTCTCTTGCAATCGCTGTTTTACTGCCCATAAGTTTTGCGCTTGTTTTGAAAATTGACTACGACAACCAATACCAGGGAACAATCTAAGCCAATGACTTTTAAAATACGCCCATATCTCTTTATCTGCACCTTTTCCTTGAAACTCTCCTATAAGTTCCATTGTGATAACTTCTGAATCTGACAACACGGGCGCAAATCCTCTTGAACGTAGACTGTTATTTTCAGTAATCTCTTTGACTTGATCATCAACCCAACAATACACCTATATGATAAAATCTTATAACGGCATGCTTCTTTTTCCTCTATATTCTTGTTGTGGTCATAAAAATATAGCAATGAAACATGCCGTTTTAAACTCTTTTCTAGATTATTAAGTCGAGCATCGCGTTAAGCTAAGTTATGAAGAACAACTATGCATGACACTCACGTATTTCAGAGAGTATGAACTCAGTATCATTTGGGGATAGATTACGGCTTATCAGAATCCAATGTATGTAGGACAATCCAAAAGATAGAAAACAAGCTAATGAGAAGTGGTAAATTTAGTTTATCAGGTGGTGAACATGAGTGTATAGTTGTTGATGCGACAGAACAAGAGATTGAAAGGCCAAAGAGGCGACAAAGAATTCATTACAGTGGGAAAAAAAACGCCACACTCAAAAAGCACAAATAATGATAGATTTTAATAGTAGAAAGATTATTTCAACCTACTTTGCTAAAGGCAGTGTTCATGACTTTA
>JADGDF010000061.1 GCA_016745055.1 Thiotrichaceae bacterium
TTATTGATTTATATGATGAAATAATTGGAGTATGTGCCGGACTATGGAACTTTTATCTAGCTAATTGATTGATTTTTAACGGGATACAACTCTAATAATTAAATATGCACTTAAAATTTTTGGTAGTCCTACATAAGTAATGATAAGTGTAAAATATAAATTTTTTACAGAAAAGATCAGTTTGGGACAATTCAATCTACATCTCACTGTCCTTACTTTTTTGGCTATCAACTAAACAAGCTTTTAACTGTTTTCCCAATATGCTGACTTGGGGTTCCACAAATAAGTTATCATGATAACCTTGAATTTCATAAATTTCAGTTTCATTTGTTTTGGACCAAGTTTCCAAGCGGTAGCGTTCTGGTGAGCTTTGAATACGTAGTTCACTAGAAAAAAGCAAAGTTATTTTGCCTGAATAAGGTTGAGGTTCATAACAACTCAATGCTTTGAAATAACTATTAATAAATAAAGTGTAATGTAACTGAGGGGATAAAATTTGTTGAGGTTTTCGTTTAACCTTTTCTCCAAGTTTACGCAGTAAAAATAATCGAGAACGTCGAAAAAAACGATGTGACTTTTGACGTATTTTTTGCGCTAAATAAGAAGGACCCATTTCTAATAAATTAGACCAATGGTGGTTTAAATCATAACGATGATTTTGCCAACGCCAAATAATATCAACAAATCCATCAATTGAAGCCACTAAAGCTACTGTCTGACCACTGTTGGTTAGTTGTTGTGCCATTTCAAATGCAACTTTGGCATCGCCACAGAATCCTCCTAAGTAATAAGGTCCCTGTGGTTGTACTGCTTGAATTTCAGAAATACATTGCGTGGCAATTGCTTCGATATTCAAAGAGGTTGGATCATCACTAACAGACTGCAAACCGAAAATATTGAGTCCATAAATAGGTTGATCATTCCCTAAATAGGGAATCAATGCTCGTGCTAAACTCGTTGAACCAATAAAGAAAAAAGGTAAATGTATTCCTTTATCTTGGATAATTTCTAATGCCTTGTATTTAATTGTGGTTTGTTGGGCTATTTTTTCAGCTAATTGGGCAATAGTTGGGCATTGAAATAAAGTTAACATGGATAAAGTTTTATTAAAGTTCTTTTCAATGCGATCTAATACTCTGATAGCTAGGAGAGAATGCCCCCCTAAATCAAAAAAATTATCATAAATGCTAATGCTTTGAATTCCCAATGTATTTTCCCAAATTTTCGCTAATTGCTGTTCAGTTGAATTACGAGGTGCGACAAATTCATTTTCAGGCATATTAACAGTGCCAGGTAACGGTAATGCTTGCACATCAATTTTACCACTGGGCGTTAAAGGAAAGGAATTTACCAACATAAAGTGGGTAGGTACCATATAATCAGGTAATTTTGCTTTTAGAAATTTTTTCAACTCAGTTATCAAAACTTTTTCTGACTGATAATAATTCACTTCAAGCTGTTTTGCTTCCCAAATTTTATTTTGTAGCAAACTTTCTAAATATTGCCAAAAGATGGGTTTAATATAACCAATGATGCGTTGTTGCAATTTATCATAGTTATCATTGGGTAAAACTGGTATTAATTGCTGGTAGAGTACATTTTGAGTAGGTAATTCATATAACGTAAATCCAGTATAATCCATTTGGTTTAACAATACTTCATCTATCGACTGTCGTGCTAATGAAAATTGAAAACTTGCTGTTGTGTTACAGCCTGATAAATCGAATTGAGGTAATGGATAATTGAAAAAAATAAGGGTGGAATCAATATTTGATTGAAAGCTTTTCAAAAAAACTTTTTCAGATAGAATTTTTGCAGCATTGAAGTTAATAAAGCGTAAATACTGCAACTTTATCCATGAAAAATCATCGGGGATAATAATTATCCCCATTAGTCTATGTTTTTTGAGTAATAGCACATATTGCTGAAAAATAGGCCATGCTTGGTTAGGATTAATAAATAAGTAAATCACAGTTATTGTTGCCTTAATGATGTTATTTTCTGTCAGAATACGTTATGACTTTTCGTCTTGTATAGAAATACCTTAATTGCTTTACTTTTAAACTATCTCAAAAAATCTGTTACTTTTAGAATGTATTAAGATTAATCAAGATTCGACAGATTTCCTTGTATCTAGCGTTGTGTGACATAAGGAAAAATCAAATTTTGACATGCGGTAAATATATTTTAGTCGGTCTCATAGATTTTGTCTCAGCAGAATGTTAGCCTGAAAAATTCATATAGCCTGCATAACTAGCCAAACATTTCATAAAATGCATTAAATTTTAAGCCAAACTCAGGGTATAATAATCTTGAATTAAAAGGATAAGTGCTAAAGTTTAAAGGATCTTTTATGCATCCAATGCTAAATATGGCCATTCGAGCTGCAAGAGAAGCAGGTACATTGGTCACTCGTGCAATTTCGCACGGAAAAGTATTACGAATTGAAAACAAAGCCCAACATGATTTTGTCACCGATTTAGATCGTGCTTCGGAGGCTAAAATTATTGAAGTGTTAAAAAAAGCTTACCCTCATCACAATTTTCTTGCTGAAGAAAGTGGTGCCCAGCGACAAAATGAAGGTTACGAATGGATTATTGACCCCATAGATGGAACAACCAACCTTATTCATGGACATCCCTATTTTTCTATCTCTATTGCATTGAGATTTGAAAATAACATAGAACAAGCCGTTGTTTATGATCCTCTGCGTGAAGAATTGTTTACTGCTACCCGGGGCAGTGGAGCCTTTTTGAATGATCGCCGTATGCGAGTGACCAATGCCTCTTTAGAAGGAGGCTTGCTTGGAACAGGCTTTCCATTTCGTTATCATGAACATCTGGATGCCTATTTAAATACTTTCAGAGCTTTGTTTCCTTATGTGTCTGATGTACGACGGGCCGGTTCTGCTGCGTTAGATTTAGCTTATGTAGCCGCAGGTCGTCTGGATGGCTTTTGGGAAATTGGTTTACAGCCTTGGGATATGGCAGCGGGTGTACTACTTATTCAAGAAGCTGGTGGCATGGTGAGTGATTTCGGAGGCGGTAATGATTACTTTAAAACAGGTAATATCATTGGTGGTAACCCTAAAATTTTGAAAGCTATTCAAACCACTATCCAACCTTACTTATCAGATCGACTTAAAAAATAAACTTTGCAAATTCTCATGAGAATGAATTAAATGGCAGTGTATGAAGTTTACGCACACACGGAAACGGGTCTGGTTAGATCAAAAAATGAAGACCATATTTTGGCTGGGCGCTTTATTAAAAATCAGGGCAATTTACGCTTTTTTTTCAGCCGTGATGATGACTTTTTAAAAGAACATGGGTTATTATTTGCGATAGCTGATGGGATTGGTGGTGAAGCTGCAGGAGAAGTTGCAAGTAAGGAAGCCTTAAAATCACTAGAACATTATTTCTATGAGGTTGAAAAAAACAATGATCCTCGTCTATTCATGGAAGCTTTAAAAAAAGCCATTCATCAGTCTAATCAAGGATTATTAAAATGTGCCAGAGATCATATTGAATATGCGCGCATGGGATGTACCTTATCAGGCATTTGTCTAGCTTCTCCACAGTACTTTGTGGTATTTAATGTAGGCGATAGTCGTGTTTACCGTTACCGAGCACCTTCACTGACTTTATTAACAGAAGATGATACGGTCTCGCATTGGGCTATGAAAAATGGCAAAATGAGCTTAACAGAAGCGCGTCGTTCAACACAGCGCCACCGATTAACCAACTTTTTAGGCTACGAAAGCTTTTTTTGCACTATTGAACGTGGCCCATTATTACATATCGAAGATGTGATTTTAATTTGCTCAGATGGTCTACATGACTTGGTGGAAGAAAACTACGTTGCTGAAATTTTAAGTGAAAAAACATTTAGCTTGCCGACCTTGGGTAAAAAATTAATCGATAAAGCCATTGATAACGGTGGCAACGACAATATTTCATTAATTTTAATTCGTTATGGCCATAACGGTCGAGCAGAATTGTAACTATTCAACTTGTTAGCAGAAGGTTTAAATTATGTCACAGCTTAACTTTGAACAAGCCCGTTTTAACATGGTACAACAGCAAATTCGTCCGTGGGAAGTTTTGGATCAGCAGGTGTTAGATCAAATTTCTGAAGTGCCGCGTGAAGAGTTTGTACCCACTGTTTATAGAAACCTAGCCTTTGCTGATACGAATATTCCGCTTGTTCATCAACAGGTCATGATGTCGCCCAAATTGGAAGGACGTTTACTACAAAGTGCCATGTTACAACAAACGGATAGAGTGTTGGAAATTGGCACTGGTAGCGGTTATTTGACCGCATTATTGTCAAAATGTGTTAATCATGTTGAAACGGTGGATATTTTTGAAGATTTAGTGAAAGAAGCTGAAAGCAAGTTAAACGCTTTTCAAATTAAAAATGCCACATTGAATACTGGCGATGCGATTAATGGTTGGAAAACTGACATTCACTATGATGTCATCATCTTAACGGGTTCAATGCCGGTGCTTCAACCACACTTTCAACAGCAATTAACCGTTAATGGACGCTTATTAGCCATTGTGGGAGAAGACCCCATTATGGAAGCACAACTGATTACGCGGCTCAGTGAATATGAATTTTTGCAAGACAGTTTATTTGAAACCACGATACCAAGCTTGGTAGGTGCACCCATACCTTCAAAATTTATGTTGTAAGTCCACATAACCTGAAATTTCCGCCCTCCTGTTTTGCTTGAAAGTTCGAGACAGGAAATTTAAACTAGAAATTATCGGTCATAATTGTGGTTAGTTCATCGATGAAGGATATTCTTAATGAGAAAACCGATTATTGCTATTCCATTGGGTGATCCAGCGGGTGTTGGGCCAGAAGTCGTCGTAAAGTCTTTATCTGATCCTAATGTCTATGAAGTGGCTAAGCCTTTAGTTATTGGAAATATTGATGTTGTTAAAAATGCATTAACCATTTGTCGCCAGCAAGCACAAATAAATAGAATTGAAATGCCGAACTCGGGTCGGTATGAACACGGCACAATTGATTTAATTAATTTGCAAAATATTGATGTTGCCAAACTACAGTTAGGCAGAGTACAAGCCATGTGTGGTCAAGCCGCTTATGAATATATTGAAAAAGCGGTTAAGCTTGCGATGGATGGTGAAGTTGAAGCATTAGCAACCACCCCCATTAATAAAGAATCGTTGAAAGCAGCCAATATTAGCCATATTGGACACACTGAGATTTTAGAAGAATTAAGCCAAACCAAAGACCCTTTAACATTGTTTGAAGTCAGGGGTATGCGGGTCTTTTTCCTATCACGCCATGTTTCTTTACGTCAATCCTGTGATCTTGTCACTAAAGAACGTGTACTAGATTATATTATTCGTTGTACGCAAGCACTGCAAAAATTAGGGATTAAAGAAGGAATGATGGCTGTTGCTGGTTTAAATCCGCATTGCGGTGAACATGGTTTATTTGGGGATGAAGAAATCACACAAGTCGTCCCAGCCATTGAAGAAGCTCAAAATTTGGGTTACCAAGTTGTAGGCCCCATTGGTGCAGACTCTGTTTTTCACCAAGCGTTACAAGGTCAATACAGTGCAGTGTTGTCGTTGTACCATGATCAAGGGCATATTGCGACAAAAACAGTGGATTTTGAGAGAACAATCTCAATTACCAATGGATTACCATTTTTACGAACGTCTGTCGATCATGGGACAGCGTTTGACATTGCAGGTAAAGGTATCGTCAGTGAAGTAAGTATGACTGAAGCCATTCGTTTGGCAGCAAAATATTCTCCACATTTTAGGCGATTTTCTTCAGTCCTATTTGATTAGTTTATACTGTGAAAGTTTATCACTAGTCATACATTATTTTTTGAATATTTCTTGATAGATTATGGCGTTGATGTGAGTCAATACCCCTTATACAACTTAACCTATGGAATAGACTTTGAAGATTGTTGTAAAAACAAATTGGTAGTAGATTATGAAGATACTCAGATGAATGTCATAGGATTTGAGGACTTTAAGAAAAACAAAAACGCAAGTGGAAGACCAAAAGATATTCAGGATTAAAACAGTCTGGAATAGTGACATATCAAAATTCAAAACCCTTTACCTAATTGAATTAAATAGAAATAATGACAGAAGAAACGCTACAAAAAACAGACATGCCAGCACCTGAAAATGCAGAAAATACAGAAGCAGAAAATAAAGAAAAAGATGCCAAAGCTCAACCTGTTGTCATTGGCGAACTTGAGCGACTTGTTTATCAACAACAATATCAAGCTGCATTAGCCCAACTTTTCCAAATTTTTAACCAATCTGAACAAAGTTTGGGGGGTATTTCCCTAAATCCTAATGTTGATATTCGAGATGAAGACTACTTTTTGCGCGGTTACACTCGACTGGCTAGCGTAATTACTAGCTTATTCTCATTTTCTGATTTTCAATTGAATGCTTCAGGCTTTCACAAAGTTGCAGTATTTAAAAAACAATTAGCCGCTATCTTTGAACTCAGTGGATTTCGGGGAACTGATCATGTTTTAGGGCTAATTAGTAACAAAGGCTCAGAAGAAGGTGATAAAACAGAATTTTCTATTGAAAGTGAACAACAATTAGTCAAATTTTTGCTGTTTTACTCCCTAAGTTCTGAAGCTGATGTCGATTACAGTGTATTTTTAAAATTCGCACCTCATTATGCGCTACCCGCCTATATTAGTCTGGTAGCAGAACCCGCAGTACTCAAAGTTTCAGCCAATAAAAAGCGGGAAAAATTACTGACGTTAGGCCCTCTACTTGAAGATATTCCAGTGCCTATCGTCGATGATTTAATGGCACGACTCTCTAATTTATGGATGTTATGTAGTTATGCTGAAGCTGATCATAAACATGACATCAAAAAGCATTTGAATGTCATTTTACGTCGTTGGATGAAAGATAAAGGGGCTGAAGTCAAACCTTTACCTGAAACCCACCAAATTCAGGAAAAACCTACGTTAATGATTGGCTCTGAACACTTTACCTCTCCTCATGCAATGTTTCGGTGCTACGCGCCGGTCATCAAACAACTGAGAGAAAAGTTCAAATTGGTGTCAATGGCTGAAAAAAATAATTTAGATGATATCAGTCGTACCTATTTTGACGAGTTATATGAACCTAATTTCGTTGAAGATGGTATCCAAAAGCTGATAGAAAAAGTGGAAATCATTAAACCTGACATCATTTATTATTCCAGTTTGGGAATGTCACATTGGGGATTGTTCGCAGCCAATTTACGTTTAGCGCCGATTCAAATTTTAACTTTGGGTCATCCTGCGACTAGCAATTCACCTTGCATTGATTACGTCATTTTGCCAGAATCTGCTTTTTCTCATCGACGTGATTGTTTTAGCGAAAAAGTGATATTGGTTCCTGACGCCAGTTTTCAGTTTCATCCTCCAGTGCAAGGAGTTCCTATCAAGCCGCGCTTGAATAGTAAACCTAATCCGGTACGCATTGCTGTACCTAGTAAAAGTTATAAATTGAGTCCTTCATTTATGGCGGTTTGCAAACGCATCTTGGAAAAAACCAAACGTCCTATTGAATACCACTTTTTTCCCAACGATGGTGGCATGGTTTATCAACAAATTACCCAACAAATTTATGAGTGGGTACCGAAAGAAAACACCATTGTTTATCCTATGACGGATTATAATACCTACGTTAATCGTTTGAACCAGTGTGATATTCAATTAAGTCCTTTTCCTTTTGGGGGGACTAATAGTAATGTCGATTCTATGCGTCAAGGTATTCCCATGATTACTTTGGCAGGAGATGAACCTCATTCCCGTACTGATTTATGGTTTTTTGCGCTCAATGATGAATTGCCTCAATGGTTAGCGGCAAATACAGAAGAAGCTTACGAAGAAGCGGCCTTGCGTTTGATACACAATGATGAGGAACGCTTACCCATTAGTCATTTATTGCTCACACAGGATTTCAACAAAATATATTTGGACTATGAATATGAACATCATCCTGAACACGCCAAAGATTTCTTAAACGTGATGGAAGGTATTTATTTGCATCATGATAAAATTCAGGCCAGCGATCAGAAAGTATGGACTTTTGAAGAAATGTTGGCTTTGGGCAAATAAACATGATACAAAATACTTCTTTTTATGAAGAAGAGGAACTACACACTTTAAATTTTGGTCATGTGGGTAAAAATGTAAAAATTAGTCGAAAAACGAGTTTTTACAATCCACAGAATATGTTTCTAGGTGATCATGTCAGAATTGATGATTTTTGCGTGTTTTCTGCGGGTAAAAAAATCACGTTAGGAAATTATATTCACATTGCCTGTTTTTGTGCGTTGTATGCCAGTGAACCTATTGTGATAGACGATTTTAGTACTCTATCCTCTCGAGTGGTTATTTATACTTGTTCCGATGATTATTCAGGGAGAAGTTTGACTAATCCTACTGTACCAGACGAATTTTGTCCCCATATTACTTATGCACCAGTGACGCTAAAAAAACACGTAGTCGTAGGCACCAATTCAACCATCTTGCCCAATGTCACCATTGGGTCTGGTACCGCAATTGGTGCACATAGCTTGGTCAATAAATCGCTTGATGATTGGGGTATTTATGCTGGTACGCCTGTTAAATTTCTCAAAACACGTAAAAAGGATTTATTGGCACTTGAACAAGCATTTGTGAATGCAAGCGATAAATCAAGTTAGAGGCTATGCAAACTGAATTTCTAGCCACTGGCCATTAAGTTAAGGATTGTTTCAGTTTGGCGTGCAAGATTTACCTTGCTTGTGCAAACTAAAGTTTGCACTCCTACGAGCTTAATTTAATGGCTGTGACCTCTAGCTCCCCTTGGCAAAGGGGAATTAGGGTAAAGTTAATGGCAAATTTAGCGTTGTTCTATTACTTAACTTTAGTCAAAAATAAAACCTATTTACCTATTCCAAATAAGTATATCCCATCAGTCCAGCCTCTAATTCTTTGAGATAACTTTGTTTTTGCTCAGAAGTTAAATTTGCCGCTTGTAAACGTTTGCGATAAGCACTTTTTAAATCACTGGCTTCAATATTAATATAACCTAACAAGCTTTGCACTGTATCCCCTTCCAACGGATCAACCAGTTCATAATCACCGTTAGGCAATAAATGGACATTGACAGAATAGGTATCGCCAAATAAATTGTGAATATCGCCTAAAGTTTCCTGATATGCACCAATCAAAAAAATGCCGATTAAATAGGTTTCATCCACGTTAGGTTCATGTAATAGCAAACTGGTGCCTACACCTTCGCCTTCAACATAGTATTCAAACTGACCATCTGAATCACACGTTAAATCTTGAATTGTCCCTCGTCGAGTCGGCTTTTCATGCAAACGATGCAAGGGCATAATGGGAAACAGTTGGTCAATTGCCCAAGCATCTGGTGTGGATTGAAATAGAGAAAAATTACAAAAATATTTATCAATCAATTTATCATTTAATTCATCAAAAACTTCCCGATGTAATTTAGAACTCGCTTGTAGAAAACTTCTGGCTTTCCAACAAATTGCAAAATATATCTGCTCTGCTTGAGCACGTTGAGTCAAGTTCAATACACCGTGAGTAAACATACTTTGCGCTTCACTAAATAAATAGACTGCATCGTGATAGGCTTCCAGAGCTGAGTAAGATGTAAATTCATGCAAACTTTCCCATAAATCTTGCAAAATATCAGGTGCATTTTTATCTATTACAAATGATAATTGCTCATCAGGCGCATATTCAACATCAATTAAATTAGTAATTAACACCGCATGATGGGCTGTCATTGCCCGACCAGTTTCAGTAATAATATTGGGATGCGGTAAATCATATTGATGGCAAACATTCCAAAATTCATGCACTATGTTGTTAGCATATTCTTGAATACTATAATTTTTGGAGCAAAAGGTACGAGAATGGGTACCATCGTAATCAATGCCTAAACCACCACCTACATCAATGGTTTGAATTGGTACGCCCAAAGCATGTAATTCTTTATAGTAATAGGCCGCTTCTTTCAACGCTTTTTGAATATCGCGTACATTGGAAATTTGGGAACCCATATGAAAATGCATTAATTTTAAACAATCCAATAATCCTGCTTGTTTAACTTGTTCAACGACAGTTAATATTTGAGTGGCTGATAAACCAAATTTAGCTTTTTCTCCCCCAGTATTTTGCCAATTACCTTTACCCACTGAAGCTAAACGGATTCTGAGTCCTAAGTAAGGCAAGACATTCAAACGTTGCGATTCTTCAATAATTAGTTCAAGTTCAGACATTTTTTCAATGACCAAACAAGGTGATAAACCCATTTGTTGGCCAATTAAAGCCAAGCGAATATATTCTTGATCTTTGTAACCATTACAAATAATTGTACCGTTTTGCATGGAAGCCAACGCTAACACCAACATTAATTCGGGCTTACTCCCTGCCTCCAAACCAACACGACCCTGGCCTGCTTTAAGAATTTCTTCAATTACATGCTGTTGTTGATTTACTTTAATTGGGTAAACAGGTGTATAGTTGGCTTGATAATTTTCCTGTTGCATTGCAATTGTAAAAGCTTGATACAAACTTTCAATGCGATGATGCAAAATATTTGAAAATCGGACTAAAATAGGAAACGATAAACCATTCGAATTAAAACTCTGCGCAAGTTGATATAAATTAATTGATTGTGTGTTTTGATGCGGTAAAACAATGAGTTCACCATTAGCATTAATATCAAAGTATCCTTCACTCCAATGGGAAATATTGTAAAGCTCGCGTGATTTTTCAATGTGCCAGTTTTGTTTAGACATTTTTGACAGTTTTTTTGCAGTAAGTTAAATGATAGAAAGTTTTAATAATGAGTGTTATGCAGTAGTCATCAAATAGATTGATGATTTTTACCACAATCATAATTCTTAATTACGTTTTTATACGGATTATCTTATAATTTTGTACATGAAATATAAAATATTTGCTGTTGTACTTATTATGTTTGGTTTGGGTTATTTAATTATACTTTCCATGCCAACCCAACCATCACATGGTATTAAAGGTCTATTTTACCCACAAACAAAACCTTTGTTACCATTTCAACTCACTCAGATAGGAGGGAATTTCACGCCGGAAAACTTACAAAATCATTGGAGTTTATTATTTTTTGGCTATACTTACTGTCCTGACATATGTCCAGTGACACTGAGTATGTTAAGTAATATGAAAGCCAATTTATCGCAAGTTTACCCTCAAATTGCTGGAAATACACAATTTGTGTTTATTTCTGTCGATAGTCAACGAGATACACCGGAAAAACTTGCTGAATATGTTAGATTTTTTGACAATGATTTTATTGGCATCACTGGGTCTGACGAACAAATTAGTGCATTGACTCGTCAATTAGGCATTGTTTTTCTCAAAAAACCAGGCAACACAAAAGATGATTATTTAATCGATCATTCTGCCCAGATTTTACTTATCAATCCTCAAAGTGAGTGGGTTGGCGTGTTTTCAGCACCTCATGAAGCTGAAACATTGGCCCATCACTACGCCCAAATGAGGCAATACATAGCGGAGCATCCTAACCATGAGTAAATTTATTACTAATATTCTTACCCTATGCTTTTTGAACAGTATTTGGCTCAGTTCAGCAATAGCCGCGGACTTAAATATCACAGAAGGATGGGTGCGAGCAATGCCACCTAATATGACCCGCACAGCAGCCTATATGCATATCGAAAACACAACTGAAAAAGACATTACGTTGTTATCTGCCAAATGCGATAATTTTAATAAAGTTGAAATTCACAAAACAGTGATAGCAAATGATTTTGCTAGAATGCTTCCCGTTGAAAAATTAGTGATTCCAGCTCAGGGCATAATAGAGTTAAAACCTAAGAGTTTCCATATTATGTTGTTGGAGCGCCAGGCACATCTTAAAGAAGGAGATACCGTTGATATAACGCTGGCATTTGACAATGATACATCTCAAACGCTAACGTTGCCCGTTAAACGTAGCGATCAAAAGATGATGCATCATAATCACTAATCTATATTTTAGGTATTAGAACCTAGAAAAACCTGGCAGGTTTTTAAAACCTGCCAGGTCTGGTTGAAAATCTGATTGAACAGTTGTAGAAGTTATTTAAGCCTTCATTCTAATTTAATGTTGCAAACACTCGTTCTGCAATATTCAATGTTTCATCAATATCTGCTTGGGTGTGGGCAGAAGACATAAAACCTGCTTCAAAAGCTGAAGGTGCTAAGTAAACGCCTTTTTCTAACATTGCATGGAAAAAACGTTTAAAACGCTCAACGTCACACACACTGACTTGGTCAAAATTTTCCACTGTTTCCGCATCGGTAAAAAACAAACCAAACATGCCTCCAATAGAAACGCCTGCCATTGGAATATTAGCCACTTTAGCACGTTTTAACATGCCATCAATAAAAGATTGAGTTTTTGCCGTTAAGTCATTAAAGAAATTGGGGGCCGAAATTAATTCTAATGTTGCTAAACCTGCAGCCATGGCAATTGGATTGCCTGACAATGTACCTGCTTGATAAATAGGACCTAAAGGTGCAATTTGAGACATTATTTCCCGTTTACCTCCAAATGCACCCACAGGCATGCCACCACCAATGACTTTACCCAAAGCGGTTAAATCTGGTATCACACCGTAAAGCGATTGTGCTCCTCCTAATGCAACACGAAAACCTGTCATCACTTCATCAAAAATGAGAACGCTACCATGCTCGTCGCAAATATCTCTTAGCCCTTGTAAAAATTCAGCCTTAGGTGGAATACAATTCATATTGCCAGCAACGGGTTCCACAATAATACAGGCAATTTGTTGACCCATTTCCTGAAATACCGTTTTAACCTGTTCCAGATTATTAAATTCTAATGTTAATGTATGTTGTGCCAAGCTTTCTGGCACACCAGGGCTGTTAGGTAAACCTAAAGTTAATACGCCAGACCCTGCTTTAACCAATAAAGCATCAACATGCCCATGATAACAACCTGAAAATTTGACAATTTTATCTCTTCCCGTATAACCTCGAGCAAGGCGAATAGCGCTCATGGTCGCTTCAGTCCCTGAATTTACCATGCGCACTAGTTCAATGGAAGGCACGATTTCACAAATTTTTTTGGCAACTTGCGTTTCTATTTCAGTGGGTGCACCAAAACTAAGTCCATTATTCACTGCTGCTTGAACAGCCTGAATTACTTTTGGATGCGTATGTCCAACGACCATAGGTCCCCAAGAAGCAACGTAGTCAATATATTTTTTATCTTCTGTGTCGTAGAGATAAGCTCCCTGAGCGCGTTGAATAAAGACGGGATCACCGCCTACCCCTTTGAAAGCACGCACCGGCGAATTAACGCCACCAGGGATATAATTTTGGGCAGCCATGAAATTATCGTGAGAAGTTGTCATTTATATTTCCTATGTGATAAACGTGAAAGCCTCTTGCAGAAGAATGAAATATTCAATGTGTTGGCAAAAGAGACGCTTTTTATAGCCCTGATTGTAAGTTAGAAATAAGAATTTAATCACTTCCAAAGCTTTTCAATTAGACCTGGCAGGTTTTTAAAATCTGCTAGGTCTTTCTTTAGGTTTTATTAAATTCCTATTCTATGTGGGATGTGATGGAAGCATACTATATTATCTTTGCTGTAAATATTCCCCTTTTTTCAGGGCTGCAATTCGGTCTTCCAAAGGTGGATGGCTCATAAACCATTCTTTCCAACTGCTTTCTTTGTTACCTGCAATGCCAAAAGCAGTTAATTGACTTGGCAACTTACCTGTATGTGCCATTTGTAAACGTTCTAAAGCGGCAATCATTTTTTGCGGGTTTTCTAATCTGGCAGAACCAGCATCAGCGTGAAACTCTCTTTTACGCGAGAACCACATCACAATTGAGCTTGCCAGAAAACCGAGGATAAGTTCAGCAATGATGCTAGTGACAAAATAACCAATGCCTAGTCCCGAACTTTCATTATTCTGATTTTTTAATAATACTTGATCAACAAAGTAACCAATCACTCGGGCCATAAAAATCACAAAGGTATTTACGACACCTTGAATCAACGTTAACGTCACCATGTCGCCATTAGCAATATGACTTACTTCATGCGCTAGCACGGCTTCAACTTCATCTTTTTCCATGTGTTGTAACAAGCCAGTGCTTACAGCAACCAGTGAATTATTACGACTCATTCCCGTTGCAAAGGCATTCATGTCTGGTGAATCGTACATGGCTACTTCAGGCATACCAATGCCAGCTTGACGCGCCTGACGTCTGACAGTATCCACCAGCCAAATTTCAATTTGGTCACGCGGATTTTCGATGACTTTAGCCCCTGTTGACATTTTGGCCATCCACTTTGAAATAGCCAGCGAAATAAAAGAGCCTCCCATGCCAAAAACAGCGGAAAAAATAAGGAGCGCAGTCAGATTTAATCCACCTGAGCTAGCTAAAATACTGTCAATGCCTAGTAAACGCAAAGTAATGCTTAATACAATAATAATTGCAAAATTAGTCGCTAAAAATAGTAACACGCGTTTCATTGCATTGTCTCCATAGAATTAAAAACCAAATTTAGCTTTTTTTAACCAGTTATTTGTATTTCAATGACAAGACCGCTTATATAGTATCTTTTTGAAACTTTCCAAGTGGCTATATTCGTTAGTTTCTTAAGATTTTGATTTATGCTTTGTTACCAAAGTGGTAGTTTGGAAAAATAGTGAAAATATGCGGTAAAACCAGGTTGGAGAATGAGTGATTTTGCAGTCTTAAGGAATATATTACATTAATACCACATTTTTATATATTTGAGCCTTAAGAAAGTAAAGGATAAAAGGTTAGCGTGCCAATCACAAAATGACAATTTTAAGGTTGGTCCATTGAGTTCGCTACTCAACAAAGGAGATTACCCCATGCCAAAAATTCTGCCATCATATTCCTTGAAAATAGCAGTATTCTCTGGGTGGGGTAATTTACTAATCAGTTAGCAAAGGATAAACACCATCGGCATCATGAACTTCTTGACCTGTAAGCGCGGGAGAAAATACACATAGAAAGCGCATATCAGTATCTGTCGTTAGTAAATGGCGATCATGTTTGTCAAGTGCATATAACACACCAGGCTTAAGTTCGTACACTTTTCCATCATCCAAGGTTTCTATGCGTCCTTCCCCTTCAAGACAATAAACGGCTTCTAAGTGATTTTGGTACCAAATCAGCGTCTTTTTGCCACCATAAACAATTGTGTCATGTAGAGAGAAACCCATTCCATCTTTTTTGAGTAATAATCGTCTACTACTCCAGTTGTCTGCTTTAACATCGCGGTCAGTATTTAGAATTTCTTCAAGCGTTCTAACAATCATTCAATCTACCTTATTTAGGGAAAATAGTAATTAAACACAAATAGTTCTTTGTTAACTTTAAAGCACTCATAACTCAGGCCAATAATCCACTGAGCACAAATTTAAGCCTTTACTACTAATACAGCACATTGAGCCAAACCAATAATTCGTTCGGAAACGCTGCCCATAAGTATTCTGTCTAAACCTGTACGCCCATGACTACCTACAACAATGAGATCACTATTGTCCTGAGTGGCTGTCTCAATAATAACATCAGCATGTTTGCCTCTAGCAATTTTGGTTTCAACTTGCTGAACACCTTCTTTTTTTAAAAAATTGCTAATACGTTGTACTGTGGTTTCTGCTGCCTGTTCACGTTTAGACTGATGATCAGTATAAACAACAGATAAAATTGTGACGGGAGAATTTAAACGTTTAGCCAAATTTGCTGTGGCTGTCGCAGCAATATCACTGTAACGAGAACCATCGACTGCCAACAGAATATTTTTACCTTCAATAGGTGTCGCGGCTTTTGGAACAACAAGTACTGCACAATGGGCTAAACCCACGACTTTTGCTGTACTGCCCCCCATCATTGCTCGCATAAACCCAGTTTTGCCCCGCCGTCCCATGATAACGACATCAGCTTTTCTTTCTTCAGCAGTATTTACTATTTCTTGGTAAGGATTTTCGCTATGTTGCACCAATACTTCACAGTTTACATTAGCTTCAGTTGCTTTAGCTTTGATAGCTTCCAAATGTGCTGCAGCATTTTTTTCTGCTTTTTCTAAAAATTGAGGTGCAAATGCATCATACTCTGGATTATCAATAACGACAGTCATGGCTTGAAGCCGGCTTTCACAAACACGTGCAAAATTAATGGCTTCTCTTTCAGCACCTACACTAAATTCTGAACCATCAGTGGTTAAAAGTACTTTATCAAAACGTCCAACAGGGGATAATTGTGTTGTCATTTTATTTTCCTTAATTATTTTTAGTGACTACTTGTAAAAATACCTGAAGCGGCAAATGTTAATATGAATACTTCAAAAATAACAATAGTGCTGTAAATAAAGTCTTTGTTTTTGAGTAAGATGGGTAATATTCTCAAATAGCAGAAAATAGTTACAGTGGATAGAAAGGCAATGCCTGCAAAATTCATAAAATCGCCTTTCTGAATTAAGTCCAGCCACCCCCAGCCAGCAGAGATATTTGCAGCTTCTAAGTACTCATGGGCTGACATTACCCAATATTTAGGCATTTCTTCACGAGGCAAATAAGCAGGTACAAAACCAAAAATGTATAAGATAAAACCCACTACTAGTCCACTAAAACCAATAATTATGTTAGCATTAAGAAAAGTTGCGTAGGCAAGCTGGATTTCTTGTACTTCTGGTGTTTCATCTGGTAATTTGTTTGTCATACTAATTTCCTAAGGCCAGATTCCTAAACCTTTGAGTAAGGCACGTGAACCTGCAAGTAGCAATATCATAATAACAATTTTATGAATAATGGAAACTTGAATTACTTTTAGTAGACGAACACCAATTAAAGACCCTAGCATAATACCAATGATAGAAGGTACAGTAATGATCACTAGTACAGCGCCTTGGTTAATATAAACCCAAGCAGCAGAAGTATCTACCACTGATAAGGTAAATTTACTGGTAGCAACAGATAGTTTAAGAGGCGCACCCATAAGCAAGTTTAAAACGGGTACATTTGCCCAACCAGCCCCTAATCCAAACATGCCCGCCATTAAGCCAATAATGATAAATAGAACAAGGCCCATTGGTGTGCGATGTACTTGCCAATTAATATTTTTTTTCGTGGAAGGTTCATAATAAATACCACTGATGTGTAAGGCAGAGGATAAATTATCCGCTTGAGGCACATCAGGATATTCAGATTTTTTGCTTATCCACATGAGTAGTACGATGCAAAGAATGGTAAAGCCTAGCGCAGTTTGAACTATGTTAGTTGGCATCGCTAATCCAACTGTGGCACCCACAATGGCAGAAGCTGAGGCAATTAAGGCTAATGGCGCCGCTAAACGGAAACTAGCTAAGCCACTTTTGAGTAAGCCAGGCCCAGCAGCTAAAGCGCCAGTTAGCGCGACGAGTAAACCTGCTCCTCTAACAAAGTCTAAGTGAAATGGAAAGAAGCCACTCACAATTGGTACAAATAATACCCCGCCTCCAACGCCGCCCAGTACAGCAACAATCCCTAACAGGAAGGTTGTTATCAATAAAATAATTGGCCATACCCACCAAGCAATGTAAAATAAACTAGGGTTAACTGTTTCAGTGATTATTGCAGTATTATTTGCATAAACAGGGATTGCTAAGCTTAAAAGAATGACAAGACTGAATGCTACTATCCACGTTGTTTGGTTTATTAATTTCAATGGTTGTTCTATTGGTTGTATATATTTTTTTGTATGTCATATTTCTTTTATGTAAGAAAGTATTTGACATAGTTTCTCTAAATAATTATATTTTTTATCTTAGATAAAGTGAGCTTAAATAAGTATTTGTATAAACGTTAAGGTATTATATAAGCTATAACACAAGCAGGAAGTGTAGCAATTTTATCAGTAGAAAACCACAATTTTTTGTAAATGTCGACCTCGTTTGGAAAGACAAGATAAGTATTTTTATTTTTTAGAATCATTAACTTACAATTTATAAGTTGTATTATGATTCTTCACAAAGCTTTTCTAATGACTAAAATGAAGGCCATACTTATGAATAAATATATCCATTTTGTTCTCTTAGCTATTTTTACTGTTCCTCTGTACGCAAACGACACCATTGTCCATAGAACAGTCGACTGGCCTAATAACGATGCTTATAAAGGTGATTACCTAGGCAAGCAACGAACAGGTCAGGGGATTTACGTATGGGCCAATGGAGATAGTTATGAAGGACAGTTTATAAATGGCGCGCGCACAGGTTACGGTATTTATGTATGGGCAAACGGCGATCGTTATGAAGGGGAATATCTAGGAGATCAGCGTCATGGCCAGGGCACTTATATTTGGGCGAGTGGTGACCGATTTGTAGGTAAGTTTGAACAGGGTAAGCGTGGTAAGGGCCAACTGTTTTTGGTATCGCAACCAGTAAAAAAACTGGATTCAAAGGCCACAGGCCAGTTTCACGTTCGTTGGAGTAATGGGGATAGCTACCAAGGAGATTATATTAAAGGCAGACGCACAGGTAAAGGTATTTATGTGTGGGCCAATGGTGATTTCTATGAAGGTAATTTTATTTATGGCAAGCGTTATGGTTTAGGCAATTATACCTGGCATAACGGCGATCGCTTTGAAGGCTCTTATGTAGAAGAGCGCCGCTATGGTAATGGGGTTTATATTTGGAATAATGGCAATATTTACCAAGGCGCATTTATTGATGGGAAAACCAGTGGCAAAGGCAAATTAATTTGGGCCGATGGTGATAGTTACGAAGGTCAATTTGTTAGTGGAAAACGTTCTGGTAAGGGTATTTATACTTTTACTAATGGTGATCGCTATGAAGGTTATTTCATTGATGGTAAACGTACTGGTCGTGGTGTGTTGACTACACCTGATGGAAAAAGGCAATTGCAAGAATATGTCAATGGGAAACGAGTTCGATAGCTCAGATTGATAACTGAAGTTGCGCACCTACAAATAAAAATCAACGAGTTACGAAGCTTTTTGTTCCAAAAATTATTGATTTTTAGTGGGCTTGCGTAATGCCAGTTATTAAGTGTAGGAAAAAATCAGTTTTGTTTGAATGAAACTTTCTAAAATGACATCTATTAACTTATTTCTACAAGTTTTCCACAAAGTTATCAACATACTAACTCAATGATATTAAATGAAAAAAGTAAGTTATCCACATTTGTTTACACATTTACTATAAAAAGCTATTTATTAATTAAAAACTAACTTATAAAGAGTAAAAGATTTTTTCATAAAAATAATGAACTTTGTACACTCAAGACCAAATTAAAATTTGGTAGTAATTTTTATAGATTTTTATTTTGCCGTACGGCAAAATAAAAATTGGAGGGTATAGTTAATTTTGACTTAAAACCGGTGAAAAATTTCATATTAGAATTGTACCTTTGAATGGTGTAAAATTAATGAAATTACAGTTTTTTTTGGAGTGAAATATACTATGTCTGCAAAAGGTTTTACTTTATTAGAAATGTTGGTCGTATTAGTTATTATTGGCTTATTAGCGGGTTTAGTTGCACCACAGTTTCTTGGTGAAATTGAAGGAGCCAAACGCCGAACCGCAGAAGCACAGGTCAAAATGTTGAAAAATAGCATTAGTGCTTTATACTTGGACATTGGCCGTTATCCAACAAGTGAAGAAGGTTTGAAACTGTTATCAACTGCCCCAATGGACGAAAATTCAAAGCCTTTTTGGAAAGGTCCTTATTTAGATCAAGATTTACCGTTAGACCCTTGGAATACACCTTATCAATACAGTATACCAGGAAAAAATAATCGTCCATTTGCTTTGTATTCATTTGCGACAGATAAACAGCCTGGTGGTACAGATAATAATGAAGATATTGGTGATTTGCCGCCACAGTAAATTTAAATGTAAATCAGTAATGATGTATACTTTCTTCATCTATTTTTGATTTACAACTGGTTTCTTACCCATTATGACCTTAGTAATTTCCAATTATCTTTCTCGACCACAACCTGTGTCTCAAATCCCAAAAATGCGTTATTTTTGGTTAGTGACACTTGTTGTGATTCTATTTTCTGGTGTGCTCAAATTACCCACTTTCAATTTGCAGCATAATGAAGGGGATGAAATTCGCTTTTTATTTTTGGTTAAAAATTGGATAGATACAGGACGTTATACACTACAAGGTTCGCCTTTATTAAATGAACCTGTTTATAAATACCAAGCTGATCGTGTATTACCTGTCCATCCACCAATTTTTCCGGCGTTATTAGCGCCTTTTGTTAAATATAATGCCATTAGCAAAGCAGTGATTGTTTCCTGGATAGGCCATTTTCTGGCTATTTTAGCGGTGGCACTGATTGGACGTTATCTATTTTTATTTTATGGGTTGACTGCTTCAGCCCTATCGCCCTTGTTTTGGATACCTTTACTGGGTATCGCCACCGATCCGATTATGACCTGGGTATCAGGTGTATTATGGATTGATAACCTTCATGCAGGACTGGGCGCATTAGCACTGGCATTGACCTTAATCGCCAGTCAATCGACACGACACCGATTACTCTATTTTTTTGCAGGCATTATTTTGGGGTTAGCGTTACTTTCAAAAGTTACAGCCCTTATTATGATTCCCATTATTGTATTCGCGATTTTCATCGTTGAAACAAATAAACAACGCCGATTACAAGCCCTGCTTTTTGGGGCTATACCTGCATTAGTTCTAAGTTTACCCTGGTATATTTCTTTATATGTTGTGATGGGGGAATTCATTTTCCCTCAACTGCCCGCGCATGTCAGAGAAATGATGGATAATTTACCACCTGATGAATTGAAAAAACTTCAGGATTTAATACATTGCCAATTTTGTGCAGTAGCAGCAAGTCGTCCCTGGTATTATCTCATTCTAAAACTGCCCTTAGTTGAACCTATTTTTTTATTTGGTCTTAGTTTTTCTATTTTTTTCTACGCGGCTTACGCAAAAACTGTTGAAGGTTTTAAAAAATTACATTTTTTAATTCCACTATTGTGGAGCATGTTTATATTTTTAGTAGGACTCATTATTCATATCACCATTATGCGACGCATGACCGCCTTAGTACCTGGTTTGTATCTCATGTTTTCCATGCTGCTCATTTATTCAGAAAAATTTGAAGCCTTGAAAAGATATCAAAATTTACTTTTATTTCTAGGCGGAATGAGCATCCTCTACGCTGCTATTGGCGGAGGTTACTTCTTGTTTAAAAGCGGTTATGCCGAAATATTCAGTATGTTAGAGCTTGCGGGGATTATTAATTTATGGCAATAGATAAACCTAAGAAAATTGCCCTAATTGTCCCTGTACTTAACGAAGGACAAGGATTACCCATTTTTTATGAAAAAGTGACGGAAGTTTTAGATAAACTTGTCTGTTACCAATGGCAAATTATTTTTGTTGATGATGGTAGCGAGGATAACTCTTGGCAAATAATTCAACAGCTCGCAAGTATACATCCACATATTAGTGGATTACTACTTTCTCGTAATTTTGGTAAAGAAGTTGCATTAACAGCAGGGGTAGAATTTGTAAATGAGAAAGCAGATGCAGTCATTTGTATAGATGCAGATTTGCAACACCCGCCTGAATTATTGCCTGAAATTTTGACTCAATGGGAAGCTGGATTTGAAATTGTAGCCACAGTTCGGGAAAGTTCAGTTGATTATTCTCTATGGAAAAAATTGGGTTCTAAACTGTTTTATATGTTGATGTCCCGTTTTTCTGATTTGGATATTCCGCCTCACAGTACTGATTACCGACTACTAGATAAAAAAGTAGTCTCTGTATTATGCAAATTTACAGAAAGAACCCGTATGTTTCGTGGTTTAACAGATTGGATGGGATTTAACAAAACCTACCTTTCTTTTGTCGCACCTGCTCGTAGTACCGGTGTACCTATGTATTCTTTTAACAAATTATTTCATCTAGCGATTAATAGTTTAACAAGCTTTTCCTTGTTACCTTTACGTATTACGGGTTACTTGGGTTTGCTTATTATGCTTTCAGCCGGAATATTGCTGGGATATATGTTATTTGCCTCTATTGTTTTAGATATGTTTTACACCCACATGGCCTTTTTTGTAGTGTTTAATACTTTGCTAATGGGTGTATTATTATCAGGATTAGGGTTGGTTGCCTTATATATTGGTCACATTCATACCGAAGTTGTGCAGAGACCTCTATATATTATTAGAGAAGCAATACAATATACTGGAGTTCAGAAGTCAGAATAGCAATTTTGGTAAGGCAGGATAATTAAAACGTTGGTTGTTGACAGCTAAAAGTCAGTGCTTATACTTTCTCCTGAACTCCTCCATAAATTCATGTTCCAAAAATGTTTGAACCAAATTTTAGACCTTATCATGCCGCAAGTTTGTTATTTATGTGGCCAACAAAGTGATCATTCAGCGCCAATTTGTAAACAGTGTCTTACTTATTTACCTCTACACCAAGCGTCTAAAAGTTGTTCAAGATGTGGTGCTAAACTGATTAAAAATGCTTGCGGTTGTCACATTACTTTGCCTTATCTTAGTTATGTCAAACCAGTTTTTAACTATGAATACCCAATTATTCAGTTAATTCACTCAGCTAAGTATCGTGATAATTTAGTGATGCTAAGATTGTTAAGTGAACAAATGCAAAAACATATTCACTTTTTAGATAAACCAGATTGTTTGATTCCTGTGCCTTCTCATCCTAAGAAATTGAAGCAACGTGGTTATAATCAGGCAGTAGAAATGGCTAAAGTCATTTCATCTTATACCAATATTCCAATGTTAAACTACTTATGTCAATGTGTTAAAAACATTCCACCACAAGCGTCTTTAAACGATATAAAGGCGCGTCAAAAAAACGTCAAAGGTGCTTTTAAAGTTTTTCCACATAAATTATCCAATAAAATTAAGCATGTTGTGATTATTGATGACATAGTAACAACGGGTTCAACAGCTAATGAAATTGCAGGAGAATTACTTCTCTCGCTAACAAGCGTTAAGAAAGTAGGCGTGTGGTGCTGTGCAAAAGCTTGATCATAGTGATAAGGAAACTATCCAAAACATCTTTTGTTCAAACTAGACAATGAAAGTTTTACAATGATTAATAATAATTTTTGACGGTGAAATAGATAATTTTTGGAAATTACGCTGGTATTGCTCAACATTATTGATAAATGTTTTTATAGTGAGAGGATTGTAGTGACTGAGAACACAATTTTCCGACAAACCTTCTTTTCTTTCTGTGGCATTTCTCAAGAGCAATACTGGTTTTCCCAGATAATAACATTCTTCCTGGTTACTTCCACCATCACTCACAACAAAGTCTGCATTTGAAATAAGTTTAATAAATTTAAAATAATCATATCTTTGTCTGAACTCAATATTAGGGTTCTTATCAAGCTTTTCGTAAAGTTCAAATTTTTTTAGCTTAACTTCAGTGGGTTTATGTAAAATAAAAAGTAAAAAGTTTGTTTGAGCAATACTTTCCACAATAGAAACGATGCGGCTGATAGCTTTACGATTATAAAGATTTTCAAAGCGATGTAAGGTAACGATACCGTAAGGTTTATCAGGTAAATTAAGAGAAATTTTTTCGATGGTGGGTAAAGCAAATTGTAAAGCATCGTAAAGCGTATTGGCTTGGGTATTGATTTTAATTGCTTTATATTTCACAACATTGTTTTCAGCCCATTCCCCAGCGCAAAACATATAATCAGATAATCTAAAGGTCAATAATCGGATTATTTCTTCTGGAAATGGGTGAAATAAATTGAAAGACCGTAATCCTGATTCTACATGCGCTACCTTGAGTCCAGCAATTTTTCCCATCATCGCCCCAAGCAAAGTTGAAAAAGTGTCGCCATGAACCAGTACAATTCCGTTTGTATCTTGTTTAAAAATATGTTGTTGATCTTTAATCGTTTTGAAAATAATTTTCGTTCCCCAAATCAACATTTGAACAATAGAAGTAATATCTTTACCTTCATAGAGAATATAATCTGGTTTTTTGATGTCAAAATTGGCAAGAATATCGTCAATAGTAGCTTTATGCTGTCCTGTAAAAATATAATTGTAGTCAATGCCTTCCATTGTTAGCATTTTTAAAACAGGTGCCATTTTAATCAACTGAGCTTTAGTACCAATGGTAATATGGATCATAATATTTCATTTTTATTAGAGTTGTATCCCGTTAAAAATCAATCAATTAGCTAGATAAAAGTTCCATAGTCCGGCACATACTCCAATTATTTCATCATATAAATCAAT